>NZ_JBHVIV010000014.1:0-134808 GCF_042799475.1 Kitasatospora sp. NPDC057692
CTCCCCCTCCACGCCCCCACCGACGCCTCCTTCCTCCTCCTCGGCGGCGAACCCTTCGCCGAGAAGCTCGTCATGTGGTGGAACTTCATCGGCCGCACCGGCGACGAGATCCTCCAGGCCCGCAACGACTGGGAGGCCGGCACCCGCTTCGGCACCGTCCACGGCTACGACGGCGCCCGGCTGCGGGCCCCAGAGCTCCCCGATATCCCGTTGAAGGCGCGCGGACGAGTGCGCTGACCTGCGACAATGCCTCGATGGCGGCCTCTGTGCCCGCCGCTGCCAGCAGGACTGAGCGGGCATCCAGAGGTCCCTGCTGATGGAGTTCCGCTCCGCGCGCCCTGCCCCCTCGGAAGAGTGGGGTGCGAGGACTGTCGATTCTCAGGTCTGGGTGTCGGCGGCAAGGTCTGCTCGTACAGATGCTGACCCATTGCTGACGCAAACCCCCGCAGGGCATGGAGGACTTCCAGGCTGGCCGCCGCCTCGGCACCCTCTCGGCCGACCGGTAGTTGCACGCGCGGTGCCCTCTGGCGCCCCTACGCCGCCCTGCGGCGCGCAGGTGGCCAGGGCGTGGGGTCGTCTACTGGCTTTCCGTAGTGGATAGTTCGAGCACGCGGCGATGGATCTCGCGCGCATTGTCCGCGCTGCTGCCGGAGACGGTCTCGGTGCCGTTCGGTGGGGACTGTCCCTCGGCTGCCACGGCAACGAACCGGGTGCGCGGATTGGCGCGTGACGCAGCTCCCAGTGCCTGGCCGAATGTCGGACCGATGGTGACCACGAGGTCGCAGCGCTGCGCGGAGAGTCCCGCGAGATACGGCAACGCCTGGTCGGCGGTGGGTGCGGGGACGAAGAACTGCTGGGCGTTCAAGTCGCCCTGCCGGGCCGCGTCCTGGAGGGCCGACCAGATGGCGCCGGCGTCGCTGCCGGTCGCCGCCTCGGTGGCATCGCCGGCGAGGCAGGCCGTCCGGCGCCCCGCGAGGTTGGACGGCGTGACGGTGGTCGGCCGGTCGCCGGTCGCCTCGTCAGGGCCGCCGGTGAACAGGATCGCGGCTCCGGCCACCGCGGCGGCGGTCAGCCCGAGTGCCCAGCGGCGCCGGGCTGTGGTGCGGAACGGCATGGCGACAGCTCCCCGGCTCAGTGGCGATGTGCCCAGTCTGGCCCGCTGGTTGCATCTCCAAGGTAAAGACATTCAAAAATCTCTGGAGATCATTTCCTGACATTGGGTGACTATATCCATCGAATCGTCCCTGGTTCGAGCGGAGTTGATCTGTACGGCCGGACTGATGGGCGATAGGAAGGGTGCGCACCAACGACTTTTTGGTAAGCAGTCATCACATCTGCTTCACGGGGGGACAGGCCGTGCGTCGGACGTTCGCGCTCATCACCACTCTGGTGTTGCTGTTGATGCCCGCCACTCAGGAGGCGAGCGCGTTCACCGCCGCCAATACCCCGAGTCCGACGGTCACGCCGAAGACCCCGCAGCAGCTCGGCGGTGATCCGAGCGGGGGAACCCACACGGTGCCGTCGGACCGGACCGACAAGGACGCCGCTGCCGGTGAGCAGCCGCCGCACCAGCCCGGTCAGGGCGAGCTCGCCGAGAGCCGACCGGTGCCGGGGGACACCACGCCGCACCGGTCCGCCGACACGCAGCCGCGATCGCCGGTGGAGGGCAAGGCCGTCACACCGCCACCCTTGCCGGGGCACCGCCCGGGGGAGCCCTCACCCGGTGGTGCGACGCAGGATCCCGCCGAGACGGGACGACCGGCCGGCGCCCAGAACTCCCCGTCCGCGGCGAACGCTCCGCCGGTCGGCGGCGACGCCCCGGGCACGGGCATCCCCGGTCTGCCGGTCGAGGGCGTCGAGGTGACCGGTGCCCGCACCGACACCACCGCGGTCTTCCGGAACCCGGACGGGACCAAGACCCTGCGGGTCTATCCGCGCCCCGTGCACTACCAGAAGGACGACGGGACCTGGGAGAACATCAACACCAACCTGACCCTCGACCAGGCCGGCCGCTGGAGTGAGCAGGCCAACAGCCAGCGTGCCACCTTCGCCGCCCGGGGTGACGATCCCGCGCTGGTCAGCTGGGTCCTGGACGCCGAGCACCTGGTCTCCTACGGACTCCGGGACGCGGCACCGGTCCTCGGCGTGGTCGACGGCGACAAGGTGACGTACCCGCTCGCACGACCCGCGAGCGACGTGGTCTACAACGGCCTCGCCCAGGGCATCAAGGAGTCCCTCGTCCTCCATGACGCGACCGCCCCGACGAGCTGGGTCTTCCCGCTGCGCACAACCGGGCTGACCGCGGCCATCGGTCCCGACGGTGAGGTGCGGTTCACGGACGCGGCCGGCGTCGTCCGCCTGTCCATTCCCCACGGGTACATGATGGACTCGAAGATCGACCCGGCCTCGGGGGACGGCGCTCTCAGCGACGGCGTCACCTACCAGCTGATCGACGTCGACGGTGCTCCCGCGCTGCGCATGGACCTGGACGAGGCCTGGCTGCACGACACCCGGCGCGTGTTCCCCGTCACGGTGGACCCGTCCACCACCACCGGCAGCGTCTCGGTGGGCCAGTCGACCTTCGTGCGGTCCGACGCGACCGCCAACTTCTCGACCGACCCCCTGCTGCGGATCGGCACGGCCGACGGCGGTGCTTCCAAGGTCAACAGCTACCTCTACTTCCCCGGCGTGGCCACGGCGTTGCCGCACAACTATCTGCACGCCGTCACCCTGAACCTCAACAACGTCCACTCCTACGAGTGCTCTCCCCACCCGGTCTACGTCAACCAGATCACCAGCTGGTGGAACCCGGCGACCATCAACCGGTATCCGGGCCTGGACATCGGCCAGCAGCTGGGCACCAACAGCTTCTCCGCCGGAGACACCTGCGGTGGCCCGATGTGGAAGAGCATCGACCTGGGCAGCGACCACAACGCCCCCGGTGTCCAACTGGTCGAGAGCTGGGCGCGGGGCGGCACCAACTACGGTCTCGCGCTGACCGCCAGCACCACCGACTCCTGGCACTGGAAGAAGTTCTCCAGCGCCAACACCAACTACCCGCCGTACCTGTCGATCGTCTTCAGCGACTGGGCGGCGACGTACTCGCCCTCCGGCTCGTACATGCCCCCGACCTACAACACCCCGGGCTACCAGCAGGTGTCGCTCACCAACATCGCGGCCAACTGGTGGAACGGCTACAGCATGCAGGTCAAGGCCCGCATCTTCGACGAGAACTGGAACGAGCAGTGGTTCAACGCGCCGCTGACCGGGGTGTCCGGGCTGGTGAAGACCTATGAGACGGTGACTGTCAACGGGGTGATCCCACCACTGCCGTTGGGCCGCTCCTACATCCTCTGCTGGGACGGATACGTCAACGGCACGGTCTCGCTGCACGACGGCTACGCGATCCCGTTCGGCACCTGTACCTGGGTCAGCGGAGTCAACACCGCACCGCAGATGGACATGCTCGCGCCGCTGTCCAACACCGTCGTCGGCAGCCTCACCCCGCAGCTCTACGGCACCGGACACGATCCGGACAACTATCCGGGTTGGGGACTGGACTACCTGTTCCGGGTGTACACCAACCCGTCGTCGGGCGATCCCCAGCTGATCGTGGACTCGGGCTGGCAGCCGAGTACCTCCTGGGCGGTGCCTCCGGGAAAGCTGGCCTGGAACACGAGCTACCTGTGGAACGTCAAGGTCGGCGACCACTCCGGCGAGAGTCCGCTGACCAGCAGCGCCTCGTTCTCCACCCAGGTCCAGCAGCCGGTCATCACGTCCCACCTCGGCGCGGCGGTCGGCGACGGCGCGGGCCGGCCGTTCGACGCCCAGGTCGGGAACTACACCACCGCCGCCACGGACGCGGAGGTCCGGAGCGTCGGCCCCGCCCTGGCTGTCAACCGCTCGTACAACTCCCTGGACCCGCGCACCTCGACGCTGTTCGGCAACGGGTGGACGTCGAACTTCGACATGCGGGTGCAGCCGGACAACGACGGAACCGAGTCGGTGGTCCTCACCACCGGGAGCGGACGGGCGGCCCGCTTCGGGGCCGACCCGAACAGCGGGGCGGTCTTCACCCCGCCGCCGGGGGAGTACCAGTCCCTCAGCCGGGTTCCGGCCGGCTTCGACCTGATGGCCAAGGGCGGAACGCGCTACGAGTTCCACGCCGTCTCGGGTTCCGGCTACGCCCTGTCCGCCGTGCGCGACGCGGTCGGGCGGCTCCAGGAACTGGGCTACGTCGACGGCCGGTTGGCGACCGTGACGGACGTGTCGTCCGGCCGGACGCTCCACTTCGAGTGGACCGCCGACCAGCGGCACGTGGCGAAGGTGTACACCGACCCGGTCACCGGGTCGGACTGGAGTACCTCGCTGACCTGGACCTACTCCTACAACGCCACCGACCCGGACCAGCTGGACCAGGTCTGCGCGCCCCCGACCGGCGGCAACACCGCCATGTCCTGCACGACGTACTCCTACATCCGCGGCTCGCACCTGCGGTCCGCGGTCCTGGACTCGGGCCCGGTCTCCTACTGGCGGCTCGGCGAGAGCCAGGGGAACGTCGCCGCCAGCGAGGTCGTCGAGAACCAGGGCAACGACAACGCGTGGTACTCCGGAACCGGGGTGACCCTCGGGACGCCCGGACCGACCGCCTCCGCCGCGACGGCCGCGACCTTCGACGGCTCGTCGGGCTACGTCTCCCTGCCCCAGAGCGTGCTGGACACCTCCTCCTACACGTCGGTCGGGCTCTGGTTCAAGACCACCGGGTGGGGCGTGCTGTTCAGCTACCAGGCCGACACCTTCCCGGGAACCGGGAGCACCCCGGCCAACTACACCCCGGCCCTCTTCGTCGGCCAGTCCGGCAAGCTGCACGGCAAGCTCTGGAACGGCCCGTCGAACACGATCGACTCGGCCAACCCGGTGAACGACGGCCAGTGGCATTTCGCGCTGCTCTCAGCGGCGGGCAGTACCCAGACGCTCTACCTCGACGGGGAGGCGCAGGGCACGCTGTCCGGAGCGGTCGTCGCACCCGGACAGCGCTCCGAGGCCGTCGGCGGCGGCTTCCTCAGCGCCGGGTGGCCCGACAACCCGTACGGCTGGCCCGGTCAGGCGAACTTCTTCTCCGGCAGCATCAGCGATGTCGTGTTCTACAACCGGACCCTGGGCGCCCCGGCGGTCTCCGCGCTCTGGCAGGCGGGCCACCGGTCCTCGGCCGAGCTCTCCGGGCTGAAGCTGCCCTCCGGCAAGACGAGCCTCGCCGTCACCTACGACACGGTCAAGGACCGGGCCGCCAAGGTGACCGACGAGAACGGCGGGACGTGGACGCTCAACGCGCCGACCGTGGCCGGCTCGGCCCAGGAGTACCGCGGCGAGGTCATGGCCTCCCGGCCGGCCGGTTACTGGAGGCTCTCCGAGGGCGCCGGAGTCCAGGCCAACAACCAGATCTTCACCCCGCGGCCCACGCCCAACAACGGCACCTACTCCAACGTCTCACTCGGCGCGGCCGGCCCGATGGCCGGATCGGCGGGGGCCGCGACGTTCGACGGCACCACCTCCTGGGCCGAGCTCCCGGCCTCCTTCGCGCCCCAGAGCGGTCCGGGTGCCATCGGCCTCTGGTTCCGCGCCGACCGGCCGGGAGCCCTGCTCTCCTACCAGTCGTTCCGCATCGGAGGGAGTCCGAACGGGACGACGGACCGTTGGAACCCCGCCCTGTACATCGGTGCCGACGGCAGACTGCGCGCCCAGCTCTGGATGGGTGACGCCGCGAAGACCATGGTCACCAGCGGAACCGTCACGGACGGGCAATGGCACTTCGCGGTGCTCTCCGCCGACAGCCAGACCTCACAGCGACTGTACCTCGACGGTGCGCAGGCCGCCGGGCCGCTCGAAGGCGCCATCACGCCGAACGGAACGGGCCACGTCTTCCTCGGCGCCGGCGCGGTGTTCGGCGGCTGGCCCGATCCGGCGGCCGACCCGGCGGGCCACTTCAAGGGGCAGATCGCCGACGTCGCCGTGTATCCGCACGGCTTGAGCGCCGCGGTGGTCGCCGCACAGCACCAGCTCGCGACCACTGCGGGTGCCGCCCAGTACGACGCTGCCGTCGTGGACGCCAACCCCACGGGGTACTGGCGACTCGGCGACGCGGCCGGCAACCAGGCGGCCGAGCTGATCTCCTCGGCCGCGCTCGCCGAGAACCGGGGCAGCTACCACGAGACCCAGTGCTGCCAACCCGGTCCGTGGGCCTCCGGAACCGGTACGGCGACGGGCTTCAACGGCAGCACGTCCCACGTCCGGCTGCCCGACAACACGGCCCCCAAGCACTGGGGAGCCGCGACCGTCGAGCTCTGGTTCAGGACCAGCGCCCCCGGCGTGCTGTACGGCTACCAGTCCTTCCCGGTCGGCGGCAGCCCGAACGGCTCGACGGACCGCTGGAACCCGGCACTGTACGTGGGATCCGACGGCCGGCTGTACGGCACCCTGTGGACCGGTTCGGCGGACTACGCGCTGGTCAGCCCCAGCACCGTGACGGACGGGGCCTGGCACCACGTCGCCCTCGCCGGTGACGGTTCCGGACAGTCGCTCTACCTGGACGGCGCCGAGGCCGCGACGGTCACGGCGGCGCGGCCCATCAGCTACAACGGATCGGCCTACGCCTACCTCGGGGCCGGCTTCACCGGCGGCGGCTGGCTCAACCGTCCCGCCGATGTACAGGGCCACTTCAACGGTGCCATCGCCGACTTCGCGATCTTCCAGTACCGGCTGGGCAAGGGCGCGATCACCGACCAGTACCGCCGCGCCACCAGCACCCCGGTCGGGGGCCTCGACGCGGCGTCCGCCTACCGCGCCTCCGTCGTCCAGGACAACGCCGTCGGCTACTGGCGCCTCGACGACCCGGCGGGCTCCGGCTACGCCGCGAGCCAACTGGGCTTCGCCAGACCGGACGTCACCGCCGGCGACCTCACGGACGTCACGCTGAACTCCAACGGGCCGTCCGGGGACCCCGCCCAGCGGGCCGCGGAGTTCAATGGCAGCACGTCCCGGATCCGACTGCCGGACGACGCCGCCCCGATCAGGGGGGCGGCGAGCATCGAGCTGTGGTTCAGGACCACCAGCGGCGGTCCGCTGTACAGCTACCAGGACTTCCCGGTCGGTTCGAGCGGCAACTCCTGGAACCCCGCGCTCTACGTCGGTTCCGACGGGAGGATCCACGGCGAGTTCTGGATGGGCCCGGGCGCCACCATGGTGTCCGACCGGACGGTGAACGACGGCCGGTGGCACCAGGTGGTCCTCACCGGGGACGACCAGGGGCAGACCATCTATCTCGACGGCCGGCCCAGCGCCTCCGACAACACCGGGCGGAAGATCACCTTCAACGGGACGCCGTACGTCTACCTGGGCGCCGGTACCACCACCAACTGGCCCGCGGCGGACCGCGACCACTTCAGCGGGGCCATCGCGGAGGTCTCCTACTACGCGTCCAGGCTCGACGCGGAGACGGTGGCCTCCCACTTCGAGTCCATGGGCGACGGCACCGGCGGCGTCCCCGTGACCACCGCAACGGTCGGTGACCCGTCCGGCTACAACCTCGTCTACCGCTACGACACCCGCTCCTCGCGGCTGATCTCGCGCGCCGACGGCTATGGCAACACGACCCGCTACAGCTACGACACGTCCGGCTTCCTCCACGCGGTCACCGATCCCAACGGGCACACCATCACCACCGGGCACGATGCCCGCGGCAACACCGTCTCGCGGACCACCTGCCGCAGCGCCGGAAGTTGCCAGACCAGCTACGCCACCTACTACCTGGATTCCGCGAACCCGTTCAATCCGGCCAACGACAAGCTCCTCAGCTCCAGCGACGGCCGGTCGCAGGCGCCCTGGGACACCACCTACACCACCCGCTACAGCTACGACGCCTACGGGCAGCTGGTCTCCACGACCACTCCCGCGACGCCGGACTTCCCGCAGGGCAGGATCGTCCACACGATCAGGACCGACGCCACCACCCAGGCCGAGGACGGCGGTTCGGTACCCGCCGGGCTGGTCAGGGCGCAGTCCGAGTCGCTGGACGCGGGGGCGTACCCGACCCCTGCCTCCGTCCCCGCCGACCGGCAGACCGTCTACACCTTCCGCCACAACGGCGACGTCGCCGCCGTGCAGTCGCCGCTCCGGCCGAAGACTGAGTACACCTATGACGGCCTGGGGCGCCCGGCCACCAGTTCCTCGGCCTGCGCCGACTGCCCGAACAGCGCGGTCTCCGTCGGCGTCGTCGGCCCCCGGGTCCTGACCACCACCTACGCCTGGGACGGACAGGGCAACCAGACGTCCGGCACGGAGCCCTACACCACGGACGCGATCACCGGGACCAAGCACACCCGGCGGACGGTGCTGGCCTACGACGTGGACGGGAACCCGACCAGCCAGACCGTCTCCGACCTCACCGGCGGGGACCCGCCGCGCACCTTCACCTGGACCTACGAAGCCGGTACCAGCCGGGTGAAGGAGGTCAAGGACGCCGGCGGCCACGTCACCGCGTACTCCTACGACCGCTACGGCAACGTCGTCACCAGGACCGACGCGGCCGGGACGACCTACAACTTCAGCTACTCGCCGATGGGCCAGCTCCAGCAGACCGCGATCGCCAACTACACGGGGAGCACGGCCACTCCGGTCAGCCCGCGGTGGCAGGTGATCGGCTCCCGGGCCTACGACCCGGCCGGCCGGCTCGCCACCGACACCGACGGCATGGGGCGGACCACCCACTCCTACTACTACGACGACAACACCCTCGCCGAGGTCGATCTCGACGGCTACCGCAATGCCGACGGCTCGGTGCGCAACGTGGTGCTCCAGCAGAACACCTACGACAACGCCGGCCACCTGGTCCAGCAGGTGACGGGCGGCGGCCGGACCACCGTCGTCACCGGTTACGACGCGGCCGACCGGGTCACCAGCTCGATCGTCGACCCGGGCGGCCTCAACCGCGGCACCGTCTACACCTACGACGCCTCCGACCGCCCTCTGCGCGTGGTCAGCACCGGCGGCACGGAGTCGGCCGAGGTCGAGTTCGTGTACGACGCCGGCGGGAACCTGGTGAAGGAGACGGCCCGCAACCAGCCCGCCGACTCCGTGACCGTCCACGGGTACAACAGCCGGGGCCTGCGGACCAGCACCGTCAGCCCCAACGGCAACGTCACCGGGGCCGACCCCACCGCCTTCACCAGCACCACGGCCTACGACGAGGCCGGCCGGCCCACCGTGGCCACCGGTCCGCTGGTGAGCGCCGAAACGTTCGATCAGGCTGCCGGGAGCAGTACGGCGCAGCAGGTCCGCCCGATCATGCGCAGCGGCTACAACACCTTCGGTGAGCTGACCGCGGCCACGGACGCGCTGGGTGGAACCGTCACCCACACCTACGACGCGGACGGGAACCGGGTGGGCGTGGCCGGTGTCCCCTACACGGACCCGCAGTCGGGCACCACGACGACGCCGACCGCGACCATGGGCTACGACGCGCTCGGTCGCATGGTGACCGCCACCGTGGACCCGGGCGGCCTGAACCTGACCCGCACCAACCGGTACGACCAGTTCGGCAACGTGGTTCAGAGCAGCTTGCCGAAGACGGGGACGACCGCTGCCCCGGTGATCACCCGCTCCTACGACCTCGCCGGCGAGCTGCTGTCCGCCACCGGCCCCACCGGTGCCTCCGTCCAGTCCACCTACGACGACCTCGGACGGCGCATCACCAGCACCCAGCTGGAGCGCTTCCCTACGCCCACCGCCCACACCACCACCTACACCTGGGACGACGCGGACAACCAGCTCAGCTCGACCTTGCCGAGCGGGGCGACCACCCGGTCCACCTACAACGCGGTCGGCCAGGTGCTCACCACCACCGACCCGGCCGGCCTGACGGTGCGGACCGACTACGACGGGCTCGGCCGCACCGGCCGGGTGACCGGGGCCGACGGCACGGCGACCGTCAGCAGCCACGACAGGCTGGGTCGGACGCTGAGCACGACGGACCTGGACACCACGGGGGCCGTCACGGGTGTGCAGTACTCCACGTTCGACCCCGAGGGCCAACTGCTCACCGCTACCGACAAGGTGACCAACGCCGCGGACGCCGCCGCCCACGCGACCCGGTTCGGCTACGACCCGGCCGGCCGACTGGTGCAGCAGGTCGAACCGGTGGCCGCCGGCCAGACGATCACGACGTCCTTCGGGTACGACGCCGGAGGCCGCAAGACCCGCTGGACCAACGGCAAGGGCGTCCCGGTCCACTACACCCACAACACGCTCGGACTCCAGGAGTCCACCATCGAGCCGGCGACCGCGGCGCATCCCGCGCAGGCCGACCGGCGGTTCACGGCGGGCTACGACGTGGCCGGTCGGGCCATCACCCTGACCGAGCCTGGTGGGGTGGTGCGCCACCGCGTCTTCGACGGCGTCGGAAACCTCCTCCGGGAGACGGCCACCGGCGCGGAGGCGGCGACGGCGGACCGTGTCCTCGGCTACGACGCGGCGGGCCGGCTGACCTCGGTCGGCACCCCGGGAGGCACGTCCGACACCTATACCTACAACGACCGCGACCAGCTGCTGACCTCCGCCGGGCCGGGAGGGTCGTCCGCGTACGGCTACGACGCGGACGGCCGCCTGACCGCTCGGACCGACGCGGCCGGGACCACCGCCTTCGGCTACAACACCGCCGGACAGCTGCGCAGCACCACCGATCCGCTGACCGCGACGACGGTCGGGTACGACTACGACGCGACGGGCAGGCTGACCACCGAGCGGTACGGCTCCGGTGGCGGCACCCGCTCGTACACCTACGACAACAGCGGCAGGCTGCGCGACGACATCGTCAGGAACTCCGGTGGCGGGACGGTCTCGTCGATCGGCTACGGGTACGACCCCAACGGCCGGGTCACCTCGAAGACGACCACCGGCACGGCCGGCGCGTCGGTGAACGCGTACACCTACGACCTGGCGGGCCGACTGACCTCCTGGAACAACGGCACCGCCGACACCGCCTACGGCTGGGACGCCGCCGGCAACAGGACGTCGGCCGGCGGTCGGACAGCCACCTACGACGAGCGCAACGAGCTCTTGACCGAAGGCACCACGAGCTACACCTACACGGCCCGGGGCACGTTGTCCGGCAGCACCGTCCAGGGTTCCCAGCCCAAGGAGGTCCGCTTCGACGGCTTCGGCCGGATGGTCAAGGAGGGCCCGTCCACCTTCACCTACGACGGGTTGGACCGGGTCGCCCAGGCAGGGGCGGCCTCCTTCTCCTACGACGGCGGCTCCAACGACCTGGTGTCGGACGGCGCCGCCGTCTACAGCCGCAGTCCGAGCGGGAGGCTGCTCGGCACCGCGGCGGTCGGTGCCGTCCCCGCCCCTCGACTGCTCGTCAGCGACCGGCACTCCGACGTGGTCGCCGCCCTCGACCCGTCGACGCAGGGTCTGACGGGCTCGACGGCCTACGACCCCTTCGGCAAGCCCGCCGCCTCGGCGGGCACCACCGGTCCGCTCGGCTACCAGGGGGGCTGGACGGACCCTGCCAGCGGTGACGTCAACATGGCCGCCCGCTGGTACCGGCCGGGCAGCGGCACGTTCGCCTCGCGTGACTCCTGGCAGATCGGCGCGACCCCGTCGGTCCAGGGCAACCGCTTCACCTACGGCAACGGGGACCCGGTCAACAGCACCGATCCGTCGGGCCATTGCGGGTGGTGCCATGCCGTCGCCGCGATCGTCGAGGCCATCGTCTTCGCTACGCCGGCGGCGGCACCGACCTGCTCGGCGAATCCCGAGAAGTGCTACGGCAGGCAGCAGACGGCGCAGGAGGCCTACTGCGAGTCGCACTCGTACCTGAGGAGCTGCGGCGGAGAGGGGTACTCCCCGCGTCCGCAGCCGGCCCCCCAGCCCCCGCCGGGACCGGTGGTCATCCCCGATCCGGCTCCGGCGCCCCCCGCCGGCGGGGGCGGCTCCAAGCCTCCCCGGACGAAGCCGGCACCGCCGCGCACGAAGCCGGCACCCCCGCGCAAGGGTCCCCCGCCGCGGAAGGCTCCTCCGGGGCCGCGGAAGGACCCCGGGCCGTACAAGCCCCCGGTCGGTCCGACCCTTCCCAAGCCCCAGCCCAAGCCACCCGTCAACCACCGCCCGATCAACGACAACGACCGGCCGTTCGCCCAGCCGAACCCGATCGACTTCTTCACCGACACCATCGTCGCGGTCGGCACGGCGGCCGTGAGCACGGTGGTGGTGGAGGGCGCCGCCGTCGTCGCCGGTACCGCCACCACGGTCGGCGCCGGGGTGGTGGCCGGCACCGCGGCACTCGTCGAGATCGCGGACGACCTGCTCACCGAACCGCAGGCCGAACCGGACCCGCGAGGAAAGCCGCTGCCGGGGACCGATACCAGCGGGGACTGCCGGAGCGGCTTCGGCGGGGGCTGGCGCCGCTACTCGCCGGTCGATGTGGCCAACGGCAGTCGTGCGACGGGAGCCGAGGCCTGCCTGACGAAGGAGTTTGTCGAGGCCAACAAGGGAGGGAAACCGGAGGTGCAGCCGCCTGCCTACATCTGGGCGGCGATCTACGCGTCCGACCTCGGCGACAGGCCGGCGAAGATCTGGCGGAACGCCTGTCACCTACTGGCGGCTTCGCTTGGTGGTGAGGGAACCGTGTATGAGAACCTTGCGACGTGTTCCCGTACAGCGAACGCCTGGCGGCTGGCCGGGCCGCCCCATCACACCGAGAACATGGAGGCCTACGAGAAACAGGTACGTGATGCGTTGAAGCCAGGAGTGGTCGTCCACTACACCGTGGAACCAAAGTACGACGGTCAGCGGGTGGTTCCGACGGAGTTCCACATGAAAGCAACGAAGTTCACCCCAGGCGTTGGTACGGAGCCGCTCTTTGACGCATCCGTCCCCAACGACATCTTCAGTCTCAAGGATCAGCAATGGCACAACATGGGCAAGGACGCCCCGACCGAGTGGGTGCCCTAGCGTGAATGACGAGAACGGCCAGATACCAGCCGGGCTGGCGGATCTGACGAAGGTGCTACGGTCCATCGGACCGACGCACGGGGATGTCGTCAACTGGAAAGCGGCCGAGGAAGTCTACGGTTGCCCGTTTCCCGCTGACTATCGATCCTTCGTAGCGCTGTTCGGACACGGGAGTATCGAGGGAGTGGTGGCTGTCAGGCTTCCCTCCGTCACACCCGGGGAACCGCAGTGGAACCGGGTCTCCCGGTTGGAGGATCACGCACTCGCGGACCCGTCGGTGAACAATTGGGATGCCGCCTCCAGCGGCGCCGGACACCGGCTGGAGGACCTGCTCCTCTGGGGCGAGACCGCTGCGGCTGATGCGTTCGCGTGGATCACGGTCAGCCCGGACCCGGACCGATGGCCGGTCGCGGTGTATTCGCGTGAGGCGGTCACCTGGTCCGTCTTCCCGTGCGGCATGGCCGAGTTCCTCCTCCGGTTGCTCGGTGACGACTTCGACGAGTGGCCGATCGGTGAGACCTCGCTCCGTGATGTCGCGCAACCGCGTTTCCTGCACGACCAGGACGAGGAGGCGGTATGGGCGTCGGGGACCGATCCCTGGGAGTGAGCGTGAGGTTCCTGGCAATGAACCTTGGTGCGGGGAACCGGCCGGCTGACGACAAGCCCGTCAGGGCGTCCGCACGTGTGGTGTGGGAGCACAAGCGTCTGCTGCTCCTACCCAGCGGGGCCTGGGTGCTTCAGGCGGCGCTGGTCGCGGTCGGGTCTGCGTTCTGGTCAGAGGCTGGCGCCGGTGCGGTGGATGTCGCGCTGGCCGTCGTCGGGGTTGTCCTGGTGACGCTGGTCGGGACGTACGCCAACGCCGCCCTGATCCTCGCGGCGGACCAGGCCTTGCAGGGGCGGCCCGTGAGGATTGGCCACAGTTGTGTCGCTGCCGCCGGGCGGCTGCCGGTGATCGCCCTGTGGGCCCTGGTGGGTGTGGTGGCGGTGTCGCTCGGGGCGCTGCTGGACCGGGTGCCGCTGGTCGGGCCGCTGCTGGAGCGGCTGTTCGGGATCGGCTGGGTCGTGGTGACCTACCTGACGCTGCCCGCGATGATGATCGACGGCCTCGGAGTGCGTGACGCGATGCGCCGTGCGCGGCAGCTCTGCGGCAGCGACGGCCGGCGGATCGTCCGGGGCTCGATCTGGATCTCGCTGCCAGGCCTGGTGGCGATCGCGCCGGTGCTCACGATCCTCATTCTGGGGCTGAGTTCCGACGACCATCTGACGGCCGTTCTCGCCGTCGTGTGCGCCGGCCTGCTGGCAACCGTCGCGGCCACGGTCAGCACGGGCCTGTCCGGGGTGTTCAGGACGCGCCTGTACCGGGAGGTCGAGGGGTGAACGCCGCTGGACCCGTGGGACGTACTGGTGTCGAAGCCGAGTCCCTTGGCACTTGCGCGGTTCGCTGATGGTCCTCTCGGAGGGCTCGGCTACGCGTCCCGCTCTCGCCTTCGCGGACCGGGGTAGGGCCTTCGTCTTCGCGATCGATCCAGGAAGCCGCCGTCCCTACGCCTGCAACGACCTTGCCGGGGAGGTCGTCCTCGACGAGTCGAGCTGGGCCCCGGCCCGAGGCCCGGTGGATCGCTGACCGAGGCGAGGGCGAGTGCTGCGTGTCAGTGGCAGGCCCTACTGTGCGTACAGGATCTTCGGGTGTGAGGGCGGGAGCGGGGCGTGGAGGACGAGTTCCAGGAGTTCGAGTTGCGGTTGCCCAACGGCGGGCCGGTCGCGCGCGGGCGGCTGCTGTCGGAGAAGGGGAGCAACGGCAGTCAGAAGTTCCTGGTGTACGCGGGGGCCCCGGCGCGGGGCACGGTCGTTCCGTCGTACTCGGAGCGCCGGGCGTCCTCCAGCCGTCTGCGGACGCAGCTTGTCGAGGAAGGCAGGCTGCGTCCTTCCGAGCGCTGGCCCGGGCATCTCGAACTGACCGAGGACGTGGAGTTCGGCTCTCCTTCGGCCGCTGCCGAGGTGATGATGGGCCGTTCGGCCAACGGCTGGACCCGGTGGCGGACGAAGGACGACCGGCCGCTGTCGGAGTTCATGCCGGGCGTCTGGGCCGGGCCCAACCGTGCCTGGTTGATCCGCGGTTCCAACGTCTCCGGCCTCGACCTCGTCCAGCACCTCTGGCTGCCCGAGGGCCGGGTCACTCTCGCGGCGTCCCGGCTGCGGCAGGGCGTGGGGCAGGGCACGAGCAAGGAGCAGCTGAGCGCGTTCGTCCGGGACGACTACGAGTCCACGGCGACGTACAGCCAGAAGCAGGATCTCGTCGAGGAACTGCACGCCTTCCTTTCCCGGATCAAGCCCGGCGACACCGTGTGCACCATCTCCGGTGGGCTGCTGTACGTCGGCGAGGTGACCGGGCCGGTGGGACAGACGTCCTCCGAGGACGGGCGCTCCAACCTGCGCCGTCCGGTGGACTGGCAGAGTGAGGGGCACTCCTACTCCGACCTTCCCGAGGAGCTTCAGCAGAAGCTCTCGGTTCAGCACGATGTCGTGGATCTGACCTCCGTGCAGACCCTGATCAAGGGACTCGGGCTGAGCGACCAGGAGTTGGAGGAGGAAGCCGAGGCCATAGAGCGTGATCCCGGCGCGGCGATCCTCGTGGCAAGGCGCGAACTGGCCCTGCCCGAGCCCACCTCCGAGCTCGCCGAGGACCTGCTGGTCCACGACGTGAAGTGGCTCCAGGAGGTCCGCGATCTGCTCTGGGACGAGCGCCAGTTGGTCCTCTACGGCCCTCCGGGGACCGGCAAGACGTACCTCGCGCAGAAGCTGGCGGAGTTCCTGGGCGGCGGTCCCGAGCAGGTCAAGCTCGTCCAGTTCCACCCCTCCTACGCCTACGAGGACTTCTTCGAGGGATTCCGCCCGAAGGAGGAGCCGGAGACCCGCGAGGTCGCCTTCCGTCTCACCGCAGGACCGTTGCGTGAACTCGCCGACCTGGCCTCCCGCGAGGGCAACCGGCACGTGCCGCACTTCCTGATCATCGACGAGATCAACCGGGCCAACCTGGCGAAGGTCTTCGGCGAGCTGTACTTCCTCCTGGAGTACCGCAACAAGGCCGTCCGGCTCACCTACTCCGGCGACGACTTCGCCCTCCCGCCGAACCTGTTCATCATCGGCACCATGAACACCGCGGACCGTTCCATCGCCCTGGTCGACGCGGCGATGCGGCGCCGGTTCGCGTTCGTGGAACTGTCGCCGCGGACGGAGCCGACCAGCGGTCTGCTGCGGCGCTGGCTCGAGGCGCAGGAGCGCGACGACGAACCGGCGGAGTTGCTGGACGCCCTCAACTCCCGGATCGACGAAGCGGACTTCCGGATCGGCCCGTCGTACCTGATGAAGCCGAGTGTCTACCGGGTGGGCGGTCTGGACCGCACCTGGCGGACCAAGATCCTTCCCCTGCTGGAGGAGCACCACTACGGCGAAGGCCTCGACATCGAGAAGCGCTACGGTCTCGAAGCGCTGCGGGCCGAAGTGGCCGCGAAACGATCCGGGTTCGTCCTGCAGCCGGGCGACATCGTGTGGGACGACGACCGGTCCCAGGCCGAGTCGTGACCGTCGTCCAGTTGACCGAGTACGCCGCGGCGGTGTCCGTTCCGCTCCCGGACGCCGCCGGCCGGGCCATCGCCGCTTCCCGCGTCCTCGACACCGCGGCCCCCGATCCGTACCGGTCGGGCCACTGGACACTGCGGGCCGGCAGCAAGGTCGGCGCGGTGAGCCTGGTGGTGCCGGGCGGCGATTCCGTCACCGTGCGGATCACCCCCAAGGTGCCGGTCGCCCGGCTCTTCTTCCTCATCGGGTACAGCCTGGACCCTCGCGGTTGGCGGGACGGAGACGTCGAGGTCGGCGACCACGACGACCTGCTGCCGGCCCTCGCCCACGCCGTCGAGCGCCAGGTCGACCGGGCCCTGCGTCAGGGACTCCTGCAGGGCTACCGGATGGTCGAGGACAGCGCCCTCGTGGTCCGCGGCCGTCTCCGCGAGGCCGAGCAGATTCGCCGCCGGTTCGGTGCGGCCCTGCCGGTGGAGATCACGTACGACGAGTTCACCACCGACATCGCGGAGAACCGCATCCTGCGGGCTGCGGTCGAACGCCTGCTCCGCCTGCCCGGAGTACCCCAGGACGTGCGCCGCCGCCTGCTCCACCAGCGGGTACGTCTCGCCGATGCCACCCCGCTCGTGAGCGGCCAGGAACTCCCGACCTGGCACGCCACCCGCCTCAACGCCCGCTATCAGCACGCACTCCGCCTGGCTCACGCCGTCCTCGACAGCACGTCGCCCGACCACACCGTCGGCGAACTGCGGATCGGAGGCTTCCTGTTCAACATGAACAAGCTCTTCGAGGACTTCGTGACGGCGGCCCTGCGCGAGGCGTTCCGCGGGACGGACCGCACGTGCCGGCTCCAGGACCCGCACCACCTCGACGAGGCGGGCGAGATCCGGATGAAGCCCGACTTCGTCCTCTACGGTCCGGAGGGGGCACCGCGGGCCGTTGCCGACGCCAAGTACAAGGCGGAGAAGTCCGGTGGCTACCCCGACGGCGACCTCTACCAGATGCTGGCCTACTGCACCGCCCTCGGCCTGCGGGAAGGACACCTCGTCTACGCCGAGGGAAGCGCGCCGCACGCCGCCCACCGGGTGCGGCACGCCGGCATCGTCATCCACCAGCACGCGCTGGACCTCGATCGGGAGCCGGCCGACCTGCTCGGTGAGATCCGCTCCCTGGCCCGGCGGGTGAGTCCGGGCGTGACGGTGTGATCACGGGCGGAACAGCCGCCAGGGGGTGGCGAGTCCGTGGGTCGGACAGGAACGCCGGAGGTGGTGGACCCGCGCGCATCGACGGGGCGCGCCCTACACGGTCTCGTCCGCCGTGCGCGCCGTGCCCGCCGTCACGGATGCGAGGTGCCTCCGTCGGAGCCGGTCGCGTTCGACGTCGGGGATCGTCATCGACTCGGCGAGCACGGCGGCGAGCGCGTCCACGTGGGCGATGTCCATGTCGGGGTGGAAGAGCCACCGGAGGTTGTCGTCGCGGGTGATGAGGTCGATCGCCGAGCGCCCGCCGCTGCCCTGTGCGGTTGCCACACGGACGTACCGTACCTGCTCGACCGGGATGTCCTGACGGATCTCGCCCTGCCCGAGGAAAGCGTTCGTCCTGGCGATGAGGATGCGGTGATTCGTGACGGCGACCAGGGACGTCGGCGCGGCCTTGTCCCTCGCGGCCGCCAGCTTCTCCTTGGCCCCGCCGAGAATCGCGGAGACCGGACCGCCGGGCCCCGGGCCGCCACCGCCGGGAAGTCCGAGGCGGCGCGGGGTCAGGGCTCGCCGGTGAGGTCGCGGACGAGGGTGGCGCTGGGCTGGGGGAGTTCGCCGTACTCGGGGTCGTCGCCGGCGACGGGGAGTTGGTGGATGACGGCGGCGAGGCGGGGCGGCAGTTTGACGTCGAGGCCGTAGTGGCAGCGGGCGAGGATGTCGGTGAGCACCTTGGCGGGCAGCAGGGCGCGGGTGGATCCCAGGACGCGCTGGGGGGCGCGGGGGGTGATGGCGAGGGCCTCGGCCTGCTGGCGCCAGACCTCCGCGTCCAGGAACTCCCCGAGGCTGCGGTGCAGCAGGCTCAGGAACGACGCGGAGGTGTAGGAGCCGCCGCCGGCCGCGAACTGCCACCAGAACTGGGCGCCGTCGCGGTGGCCCGCGACGTACAGCAGCGCGCCGAGGACGAGGGCGCCCTCGGGGTGGATCTGCTCGCCGTCGACGAGCAGGGTCAGGGAGGCCGCGGCGGACGGCATCGCGAGGACCAGGGAGACAGCGAGGTCGAGTTCGTGGGCGGCCTGCTGGTGGTCGGAGGAGAGCGGGTTCGGGGCGGTCAGCAGCCGGTCCCAGGAGACGCCGGCGCCGCCGGGCTGCGGCCGGGGGGCCCGGGCGGGCAGTTGGACGCCGGTCATGTTCGGGTGCAGGGCGCGGTCGTGTTCGGTGGTCACCGGCCCGCTCCCCGCCGTCCGCCGAGGGACGCGGCCAGCCGGTCGAGGGCCTGGCTCACGGTCGAGCGGACGTTGGCCTGGGTCGTCCCGAGGTAGTCGGCGATCTGCTCGTCCGACAGGTCGAGCAGGTACCGCAGCACGATGACGTCGTGGCGCCGCTCCGACAGCCGCCGCAGCGCGGCGTACAGCTGGTCGTTGCCGCCCTGGGTCTCCATCAGGTGCTGCGCCCGCTCGGCGGCGGTCCGCACCGAGTGGACCCACCCGGGGACGCTCGGCTGGGTGGGCAGCGGCTCACCGTTCATCATCATGCCCGCCAGGGAGGCGCCGATCTCCTCCTTGAGGATCGCCCAGGCGTGGGACGGCGGGATCTTCGCGCGAAGGATGCGGGTCCACTCCTCCCAGACGCGGACCTTGGCGAGCTCCACCACGGCGTGGGCGGCGGCGTCGTCGCGGAGGCGTGCGCGGGCGAACCCGATCCAGGCCTTCTCGTGCGTGTCGCAGAACGCGTCGAACGTCAGGCGGTCCCGGTCTCCGACCACCCAGTCGCTCTCAGTCACGTCCCATTCCTCCCCCGCGGCGCCCCTGTCGGTCGCCGCCCGGCGCAGGCCGCCGACTGCGGGGAGCCCGCGGTCGTGCGGCGGTCACAGCGGGAACTCGCGTCCCCGGTAGGAACATTAAGGCGTATTAGGTGCCGAGATGTTAAGGCGGGGCAAAGGGATTCAAGATCAGGCAGAACGAGTGGCGGATCGAGACGTGATTCTGCTCGAACACGGTCAGAGTCGGCTGCCATATGATCGGGTTCGGTCCCGCTTCTGCGCGGTCGCGCCGCTGCCGGTGGTGGCCCTTGATTGGCCGTTCAGGCGTGTGGGCATAGTGGACGGGGCCGCGCCAGGGGTTCGCCACCCGTTCGCCACGGCGGCGCGGACGCCGATCAGTCCTGTCCCGAGCGGGACGGGCCGATGACCTACCAGGGGGAGACACATGACGGACGGCAACGCCCGGAGCGACGACGTGGAGGTCAACCTCGACATCCACCTGGCGCACTCGGCGCGGATGTACGACTACTACCTCGGCGGCACGACCAACTTCCCCGCCGACCGCGAGGCCGCCGGCCGGGCCCTGGCGGTCTTCCCCTACGCCCCGACCGCCGCGCGGGCCAACCGCGCCTTCATGCGCCGGTCGACGCGCCTGCTCGCCGAGGCCGGGATCCGGCAGTTCCTCGACATCGGCACCGGCATCCCCACCTCGCCGAACCTGCACGAGGTCGCGCAGTCGGTCGCGCCGGACGCCAAGGTCGTCTACGCCGACAACGACCCGATCGTGCTGCTCCACGCCCAGGCCCTGCTGCGCGGCACCGAGGAGGGCCTGACCGCCTACGTCCAGGCCGATGTGCGCGAGCCCGGCGAGCTCCTGGACGCGGCCCGCTCCGTGCTGGACTTCGGCCGGCCGATCGCGCTCAGCATGAACGCCCTGCTGCACTTCGTGCCGACCGACGCCCACCGGATCACCGAGGGCCTCAAGGCGCAGCTGCCCAGCGGCTCCGCGCTGGTCATCAGCCACGTCACCCCCGACTTCGCGCCGGAGGAGACTGCCCGGCTGATCCAGGTCTACACCTCCGCCGGCACCCCCGTCGCCGCCTGCACCCGCGACGAGGTCGCCCGGTTCTTCACGGGCTGGGACCTCATGGAGCCGGGCGTCGTCGCCACTCCGCGCTGGCACCCGGAACCCGCCCAGGACGCCGAACAGATCACGGACGCGGAGGCCTCCTGCTACGGAGCCGTCGCCATCCGCCCCTGAGCCGTACCGCCAGTCTGGCAGGTCCGGCGCCCGGATGTTCAAGCGGATGGAAAGCACCCGACGGAAGAGGCCCGAAGAGGGCGCCCGAGGAAAGAGGAACGGATCGGATGACTGACCCGGTACGCGTCGGCCTGGTCGGGCTCGGCATCATCGCGGACACCCACCTCGCGGTCCTGACCGAACGCGACGATGTGGAACTGGAGTTCACCGTCGACCCGCGGCCGGTCGGGCCGGTCGCCTTCCGGGGCGCCGCGCCGCCGCACTACGACGGCCTCGCCCCGGCGCTCGACGTGCACCGGCCGGACCTGGTCGTGCTCGCCACGCCGACCGTGACGCACGCCGGGCTGGTGACCGAGGCCCTCCTCGGCTCCGGGGCCAGGGTGCTGGTGGAGAAGCCGCTCGTCCACGACCTCGCCTCGCTCGCGGCCCTGCGGGAGCTGGACGCGAAGGCCGACGTCCGGGGCCGGCTGTTCACCGCCCACCACTTCGCGTTCTCGCCGGAGGTCGACTGGGCGGCGGAGCTGCTCGCCGCCCACACCGAGTGGGGGCCGGTGACGGCCCTCACCTCGGCGTTCTACGACCCGTACGCCCAGCGGCTGCCCGCGGCCTTCGCCTCCTACGGGTCCAGCTGGACGGACTCGGGCGTCAACCAGCTGAGCATGATCACCCGCTTCGTCGACGACCTCACGGAACTCACCTCCGTCCAGCAGGCGGACGAGGGCGCGAGCGCCTGGTGCACCGTGGACTTCCGCTCGCGGGGCGCGGTGGGCACGGCGCGGCTGCGCAGCAGCTGGCTGACCGGTTCCAGCAGCAAGGAGAGCAGCCTGGTGTTCGGCCGGTCCGGGGTGGAGGTCTGGATCGACCACACGGCCATGACCGGATTCGCGGCCCGCGGCGGCGAGTTGCTCGCCGCCTTCGGCAACGACGGCCGTACCCCGCGCAAGGTGGCCCACTACCGCCCGCTCTACGCGAGCCTGCTGTCCGCCCGCCCCGACCGGGTCCTCGGCTTCGACGCGGCCGCGACGATCACCGCGATCCACCGGGCGGCCCCCGCGGCCGGGTAGCCGGGGGAAGAACTCTTGGGGGGCAGGGTGCGGCCAGGGCCGGATGCCTGCTGGTCGGAGGCGTGAACTCGGATGTGAACACGGCGGGTTGAAGGTCGAGCGGCGTTGCCGCGCGGTGGTCGGGTGGTGACGATGGGCGCACCTCCGGCCGGTGGGGCCGGGTGGGTGGATGCCCGGGAGGGATCTTCGATGCGTTCGACGGCTGCCCGTGTGATGACGGGTCTCGCGGCTGCGGTGTGTGCGGTGGGGGTGCTGGCGCCGGCGGCGGTGGCCGACCCGCCGTTCGGGGTGGTGCCGGCCGCCACCGACCTGGTGGGGGTCGGGGCGGACACCACGCAGGGCTTCATGAACCAGACGTCCAACGACTACGACGCCACCGTCACGCCGGGGCAGCCGCGGCTCTACAGCTGGGACGCGACCGGGCCCAGCCCGATCACCCCCAAGACCGGATCGACGTCCATCGCGCGCCCCGACGGCAGCCTGGCCGGGTTCAGCGCGCTGGGGCTCTACACCGCCTCGACCGTGGACTACCTCCGCTCCGCGCGGCAGCCGGTGGCCGACCTCAACCCCCAGCCGTACATCTTCGTGCCGTTCGCGCGCGACGCGGTCACCTGGGCGGCCAAGGCCGGCGGCCACGCGCCGGCGAACCTGAGCACCAACCAGCTCAGGAGCATCTACCAGTGCACCGCCACCGCCTGGAACCAGCTCGACCCGTCGTGGAGCAGCGCCACCATCAAGCCGGTGCTCCCGCAGTCGAACTCGGACACCCGGGCGGCGTTCCTGAAGGCGATCGGCGGGGGTACGGCGGTGACCCCGGGCGCCTGCGTGACCTCCGGTCCGCGCAACGACCGCGGCACCGACCCGCTGCTCAACGACGACGACGTGGTGTTCCCGTACTCGGTCGGCGTCTACGTCGACCAGGTGTACCGCGGCCACGGCACCGCGGTGGAGTCGCCCGGCCCGCTCACCGTCCGCGCCGTCAACGCAATCGCATCCGTCGACAGCGCGACGAACAGCATCAACCCCGCCTTCGCCGCTACCGTTTACGGCCGCGTGCTGTGGCACGGCTTCCGCACCGCCGACTACACCGCCACCACCCCTCGCGGCATCGCGCTGCGCAAGGTCTTCGGTCCGGCCTCCGCCACCGGCTGGATCTGCACCCACCCGGCCGTGATCACCGGCTACGGATTCCTCACGGTCCCCAACTGCGGCGCCACCGTCTACGCCACGGGCATCAGTCTCTGACACCGGCGGGCGCGCCGCCCGCGGGAGGACCGGGCCGGTGGGGGTCGGCTCGGTCCTCCCGCGGGAGGGCGCGGTCAGCGGCGGAGCGGACCCTCGCAGGTGTAGTCGGCGCTGCCGGCCTGGCCGGTGGGCCAGACGTCGACCTTGCCGAACCAGCAGTTCATGTCGGCGAGGTTGTTGGCGGCGGTACCGGCGCGGGTGAGCAGGTAGTAGTCGACGGTGTCGGCCATCGACTCGCGGATCCGGCCGGAGTCCAGGGAGTTGTTGAGGTTGGCGGTGATCCGGCCGATGCAGGTGAAGCGCATGGTGTTGTTCCAGTCCGCGTTGTCCTTGCAGACCGGGGTGTTCTGGGTGGCGCGGGCGAAGGCGTCCTGCACCTCGGAGGCGTAGGCGAAGCGGAGACTGCCGTTCGGGGTGAAGCCGGTGTCCGGCACGTAGAGGTCGTCGGCGCGCGGGATCTCGGCGCCGAGGTAGGCGGTGTACGCGAGCTGGAGGCCCTCGTCCTTGCCGAGGCGGTCGCGCCAGGCGTTGTAGCCGTCGAGGTCGTCGGCCCGCAGCAGGCGGTACATCTCGGCGAGCTGGTCGGGGCGCTGCTCGCCGAGCAGGTTGAAGAGGGTGGCCGCGTACGGGTAGACGCGGAAGCCCAGGGCGCGCTGGGCGTGCAGGATCTGGTCGACGGTCAGGCGCGGCTTGCCGTCGCGCTCGTCCCAGCCGATCTGGCGGACCATGTACTTGCGGGCCTTGACGCCGTCCTTGGCGGTGGCGCCGGCGAAGTACTCGGCAGTGCCCTCGTTCATGGCGAAGGTGGTGTCGGCCGGCCAGCGCTCGGTGTAGCCGCTCTCCGGGATGGCCCAGCGGGCGTTCAGGTAGTGGGTGTACTCGTGCCGGAAGAGCTCCTCCAGGCTGAAGTACGACTCGTCGGAGGTGCGCTGGTAGGTGTAGAAGGTGGAGTTCTCCTCGATGAACATGCCGCCGTTCTCGACGTCGCCGATCCCGAACAGCAGGTACTGCAGCCACTTGTAGTTGGTCTTGGTGTCGTACAGCTGCACGGTGAGGACGGGGTGGGTGTCGTCGGCGAGCGGCTGGTCGGTGCCGATGGTGCGGAAGAACTGGCCCTTGACCTGCTTGGTGGCGTAGTAGAGCTGGTCGGCGGTGGCCTTGTCGAGGGCGGTGCGGATGACCAGGGTGCCGTTGTCGTAGTTGAAGGTGTTCGGGAAGTAGTGCCGGATCAGGTCGGCCCGGCAGGCCTCGTACGGCTGGCAGAGGCCGAAGTCGTTCACCGGGACGGCCACGTTGAGCCACGGGCGGCTGAGCCGGCCGAAGTTGTTCCGGAGGGTGGTGATGATCCCGCCGACCTCGGCCTTCATCTCGGGCTTGAGCGCCTCGACGGTGGCGAGGCGGGCGTACTCGTTCATGGCGTCGCCGACGGCCCACTCGGTCTCGGTGCCCTTGAGGTGGGTGTAGGTGGCGAAGTCGCGGATGGCGTGGCGGTAGCCCGGGTTGTCGGCGGCGTCGGTCCGGAACTTGCCGCCGTCCTCGCTGACGTTGTTGACGCCCTGGAAGTTGATCTGGAGCGCGCTCTGCAGGGCCCAGTTCCAGCCGCGGCTGCCGATGTACGGGCTGGCGGCGTCGGTGTACTGGCGCAGCACCCGCTCGGTGAGCGCGAGGCGGCCGGGGCGCAGCTTGGGGGCGGTGGAGGTCTGGAGCAGCTCGCCCATGGCGTAGCCGGCGGCCTCGGTGGGGTCGAAGGCCCGGGGGTTGGCGGTGTGGGCCGCGATCGCGTCCTCGACCGCCGTCATGGTGGTGTCGTCGTTGATGTCGAGTTCGGTGTGGTCGAAGTCGAACAGGACGGCGACGTGCAGGAAGTACCAGAGCTCCTGCTGGTTGAGGTTGTTGGCGCTGTCGAAGCCCGGTGCGAGGGCGGTGATCCGCTCGGCGACGGAGCGCACGTGGGCCGGGGTGATGACCTTGGCGAGCTCGGGGCTCCAGTTGCGCAGCAGCGGGAGCAGGCAGCCCTCATAGGTGTGCGACCGGTCGGCGAGGAAGTCGGCCAGGGCGCTCGGGGAGAGGGCCGCGAATTCGGCGAGGGAGCAGGTCGCACCGGCGGCGAGCGGGGTCGGCGCCGTGGTCGCGGTGGTGAGGTCGGACGGGTCGGCGACCGGCTGCCCGGCGGTCGTCGTCGGCTGGCGGGTCTCGTTGCCCGGCGCGCCCTCCGGGCCGGGGAGGCCTGCGGTGGACGCCCCGTGGGCGACGTCGCCCGTCGGGCCGGCCGGGTGGCGGGCGGCCTCGCCGAAGGTGGACGAGGCGGCGGACGCCGCGGCGACGGGGCCCGGCGCGGCTGCCTGGGCGCTCTGTACGAGCGGGGCCGCGAGGGTGGCGGCGAGGGCCACCGAGAGCAGGACTGTGCGCAGACGTGGGGTTGCTGACACCAGTTCTCCAGTGAGGGTGTGGAGGTACGCGACACTGGGCGCGGTACGGGCCGAGGGCGTGGGGGAGTGCCAGGACCGCTGAGCCGCGCGGGAGTTGGGTGTGCGGCGGGAACGGCGTGGGTAGTCTCGATCCCGTCATCAGTAAAATAGTAATGTCAAATTGCATTACGCAAGAGGCCTTCGGTCGGACATCTGGTGGGCATCGAGGAGGTGTCGGCCGTGGATAACGAGAGGGTCTCGACCGGGCCGTTCCGGCCACAGAGGTCTTGACGCGGACTCGACCAGAGGCGTTTGCTGGCTCCCGCTCGTTCGGTGTTGATCGGTTCTGTTTGTTTGTGTGTGATTTGAACGTTCAAATCGCCCCAAGGGTGGGGGAGAGTCATGCGTGATTACCTGGCGCAGTTCGCCGAACCGTTCGGCTACCTGGACTTCGCCCGGTTCGGGCCGGTGTCGGAGGTGGTCCGCCGGGTGCTCGTCCGCGAGGCCGACCGGCTGCACCGCCGTGGCTGGGCCGCGCTCGACCGCCTCGACGCGGAGGCGGTGACGGCCGCCGCGACGGCGGGTGGGCTGCTCGGCTGCGCGCCCCGCGAGGTGGCCTTCGTGAGCTCCACCTCGCACGGGCTCTTCGCCGCCGCCCATGCGCTCGGCCGTGGGCCCGGTGGCGCGGACGGCACCGTGCTGGTGGCACGGACCGACTTCCCGGGCGCCCTCTACCCGTGGCTGCGCGCCTCCGGGAACGGCGGCCTGATGATGCGTCAGCTGGACGGGCCGCTCACCGTCGACGGCGTCCGCGCCCACCTCGACGACCGGGTGCGGGCCGTGGCGGTCTGCGCGGTGGACGCCGCCACCGGCTTCCGGGCGCCGCTGGCCGGCCTCAAGGAGCTGATCGGCCCGGACCGGGTGCTGGTGGTGGACGCGGTCCAGGCCCTGGGTGCCGTCGATCTCGACGCCGGGGCGGCCGACGTGCTCGCCGCCGGCGGCCAGAAGTGGCTGCGGGCCGGCTGGGGCGCGGCCGTGCTGATGGTCCGCGACCGGGTCGCCGAGCGGCTCGCGCCCGGACTCGGCGGCTGGTCCGGCGTCCTCGACCCGATCGACGCCCCCGACCACCCGTGCCCGCCCCGGCCCGGTGCCGTCGCCCACACCCTCACCAACCCGGACGGCCCCGCCGTCGCCGCCCTGGGCGCGGCGCTCGCCCTGGTGCGGGACACCGGCGCGGACCGGATCGAGGCCCGGATCGGCGAGGTGCTCGGCGGGCTGCTCGCCGCCGCCCGCACGGCCGGCGCCGAGACCGTCGGCGGGCCGGAGGGGGCGGAGGGGTCGGAGGGGTTGCGCGGGCCCGGTGCTGCGGCGGGCGGCAGCGGCATCGGCCGGCTGCGGCTGCCGGGCGCCGACCCCGCGGCCGTCCACGCCGCGCTCACCGCCGCCGGCCTCGCCACCACCCTGCGCGGCGGCTGGATCCGGCTGTCGCCGCATGCCAGTACCGACCCCGAGACCGCCGAGCCGCTCGCCGAGGCGCTCGGCCGCGTCCGCCGGGGCGTCCGCGCCGCCTGAGCGGACGCCCCGCGCCCTCCCGCACCGCCCGTACCGCCCGCACCGCCACGACGTCCCGTCGGCCCTTCACCCCCCTCGGAAAGGCATGCCATGTCACACCTCACCCGTCGCGATCTGCTGCGCGCCTCCGGCGCCGGCCTGCTGGCCATGGCCGCCGGCGGAGCCCTCTCCGCCTGCGGCGGCTCCGACGGCACCGGCTCCTCCGGCGGGGACGCCGCCACCGGCACCATCACCGTCTGGTCCTGGACCAACGCCGCCGAGGCGCTGCGCGGCGTGGTCCCCGCCTTCGAGAAGGACAACCCCGGCATCAAGGTCGACGTCCAGGACGTCGGCAACCCGGCCATCTGGGACAAGATCACCGTCGGCCTGGCGGCCGGCGGCCAGGGCCTCGCCGACGTGCTGCACATCGGCTGCGACTACCTGCCCGGCTACCTGGAGAAGTTCCCCAACGGCCTCGCCGACCTCTCCGCCCTCGGTGCCGACGCCCACAAGGACAAGTTCACCCCCGGCCTGTGGCCGGTCGTCACCGACAAGGCCGGACGAGCCCGAGCCCTGCCCTGGGAGGTCAACGCCCAGGGCTTCTTCTACCGCAAGGACATGTTCGACAAGGCCGGCCTCGACCCGACCACCTTCGCGACCTGGGACGACGTGATCGCCGCGGCCGACGCCTTCAAGGCCGCCAACCCCGGCGTCGGCCTGGTCGGCCTCAACCGCGCCGGCACCCCCGGCCCCGACGTGGACTTCCTGCAGGCCCTGATGCAGCAGCAGGGCGTGTTCTTCTTCGACCTCCAGGGCGACATCACCCTCACCGCGCCCGAGTGCGTCCGCGCCCTCACCATCGTCAAGCGCCTCAACGACGCCGGACTCGTCCTGGAGACCCCCGGCTCCACCGTCTGGCGCGCCCAGATGAAGGAGAGCAAGCTCGGCGCCGGCCCGCAGCCCTCCTGGGCGGCGCACTTCATCGAGACCAAGTTCCCCGACCTCAGCGGCAACTGGCGGCTCACCCGGCCCCCGGCCGTCACCCCCGGCGGCAAGCGCACCGCCCTGGTCAACTCCACCCACCTCGCCGTCGCCGCCTCCAGCCCGCGCCGCGCCGCCGCCTGGAAGTTCGTCGAGTACGCGCTCACCCGGCCCGACGCCGTCAACGCGATGTTCAAGGCCGGCAGCGTCTTCCCCGCGCTCACCGCCGCCTACCAGGACCCGGTCTACAGCGAGCCGAGCGCCTACTACGGCGGCCAGCCGGTCCTGAAGACCTTCACCGAACTGCTCGCCGAGGGCGGCGACGCCACCAACTACTCCGGCGACTTCGCCCGTGCGCTCAAGCTCGTCAGCGACGCCCAGAGCAAGGTGCTCACCAAGGGCACCGACCCGGCCGAGGCGCTCCAGGAGGCCGCCAAGCAGCTGGCCCAGCAGACCGGGCGCAAGCTCAAGTGACGTCCGCCGCCCCCTCGGTGGCCGACCGGGCCCCGCTCGCGAGCACCCCGCTCCCGAACGCCCGGATCCGCCGCGCCCGGCTGCGCCGCCGGGCCGTGCCCTACCTGCTGCTCGCGCCCGCGCTGCTGCTCTTCGGCGTCTTCAAGGCCTACCCCGTCGTCTCCTCGATGCTGCTGTCGCTGACCGGCGGCTCCGGGAACGCCACCCACAGCCCCGGACTCGCCAACTACCGGCGGCTGATGGACGATCCGCTGTTCTGGACGGCGCTGCGCAACACCGGCCGGATCCTCGTCGTGCAGGTCCCGGTGATGCTCGCGCTGGCCCTGCTGCTGGCGGTCGGCCTCAACGCGGCCCTGGTCCGCTGGCGCACCGTGTGGCGGCTCGGCGTCTTCATGCCCTCCGTCACCGGCCTGGTCGCCACCGGCGTGCTGTTCGCGTTCCTGCTCAACACCGACAACGGCGCCGTCAACAAGGCGCTCGCCGCGATCGGCCTGCCCGCCGTCAACTGGTTCGGCAGCGGCTTCTGGTCCCAGATGGCCATCGTCCTCGTCCTGACCTGGCACTACACCGGCTACAACGCCGTCATCTACCTGGCGGGGCTGCAGGGCGTTCCCAAGGAGCTGTACGAGGCCGCGATGGTCGACGGCGCCGGGCCGGTGCGCCGGTTCCTCTCGGTCACCCTGCCCGCGCTGCGGCCGGTGGTGCTGTTCACCGTGGTGCTCTCCACCATCGGCACCCTCCAGCTGTTCGACGAGCCGTACGTCCTGACCCGCGGCGGCCCCGACAACGCGACCCTCACCGTCTCCATGTACCTGTACGACAACGGCTTCCGGTACTTCGATTTCGGCTACGCCTCCGCCATCGCCTACGCGCTCACCCTGCTCGTCGCGGTGCTCGGAGCGGCCCAGATGCGCCTGATGGGAGAACGCGAATGACGACCGCCGCCCCCGCCGCGCCGGTCACGCCCGCCCCCGCCGCGGGCCGCCGCCGCCGGCTGCGCGGCTGGCCGACGACCCTGCTGCTCGCCGCCGTCGCCGGCCTGTCCGTCGCCCCGTTCTACTGGCTGGTGATCGCCGCCACCCACAGCGACACCGAGATCTTCGACTGGCCGCCCCACCTGCTGCCCGGTTCCCACCTCGGCGAGAACCTGCGGCACCTCCAGGACCGGGTGGGCATCGGCCGGGTCGTGCTCAACTCGATCCTGGTGTCCGGGATCCAGACCGTCGGCGCGCTCGTCGTGGCGCTGCTCGCCGGCTACGCCTTCGCCAAGTTCCGGTTCCGCGGCCGCACGGTGCTGTTCGCCGTGCTGCTCTCCACGCTGGTCGTACCGGACCAGGTGATGCTCGTCCCGCTGTTCAAGATGATGATGTCCTTCGGCCTGCTCGACAGCTACCAGGGCCTGATCCTGCCCGGCCTGTGCGTGCCGTTCGCCATCTTCCTGATGCGCCAGGCGCTGGCGAGCATGCCCGACGAACTGCTCGACGCCGCCCGGGTCGACGGCGCCGGGGAGCTCCGGGTGCTGTTCGGCGTCGTCGTGCCGGTCATGCGGCCGGTGCTGGCCGCGCTGGGGATCTTCCTGTTCCTCGGCTCCTGGAACAACTTCGTCTGGCCGCTGATCGCCCTGCGCACCCCCGAGATGCACACCCTGCCGGTCGCGCTCGCGACCCTCCAGGGCATGAAGGCCAACACCGACTACGGCCTGATCCTCGCCGGAACCGCGCTGTCCACCCTGCCGATGATGGTCCTCTTCCTGGTCCTCCAACGGCAGTTCATCTCCGGCCTGCTGGCCGGCGCCACGAAGGGCTGAACCGAACCATGACGGAGAACGCCGAAGGCACGGCGGCCGCGGAGATCTGGGAGCCGCACGCCGCCGCCACCACCGCCCGCCCGCGCCCGCTCGCCGTGCCCGGCCCCGCCGCCGGCCGGCTGGAACTGCTGGTCACGGGCATCGCGAGGGTGCACACCGTCGCCGCCGACGTCGTCGAGGTGACCGCCGAGGCCACCGCCGAGGACGCCGGCCACGACGGGCCGGGGGACGTCCGGATCGAATGGCGGGTCCCCTGCACCGACGTCACCTCCTTCTGGACCCCCGAACCGCGCGGCACCGGCTGGCTGCCCGCCGCCTGGAGCGCCCCGCGCCGCACCACCCTCACCCGCGGCGCCCCCGTCGCCGCCCTGGTCGGCACCGGCGACACCACCCGCTGCGCCTTCGCCGCCGACCGCGAGGACGCCCTGGCGAGCGCCGGCGTCGTCGAGGAGAGCGGGGAGTTCCGCTTCTGGGTCCAGGCCGCCGGACGGCTCACCGTCCGGATCGACACCTCCGGCCGGCACTTCGCCCGGAGCCTCGCCGACCTCGCCGACTGGTGGGCCGACTGGGACGACCGCCCGTCGCACGTCCCCGCCGCCGCCCGCCGGCCCGCCTACTCCACCTGGTACGCGCTGCACCAGAACATCACCCCCGAGGCCGTCGAACGGCAGGCCGCCCTCGGCAAGGACCTCGGCCTCGACACGATCATCGTCGACGACGGCTGGATGACCACCGACCGCACCCGCGGCTACGCCCACTGCGGCGACTGGGAACCCCGCTCGCTGCCCGACACCGCGGCCCACGTCGCCCGAGTCCACGACCTCGGCGTGCGCTACCTGCTCTGGTACGCCCTGCCGTTCATCGGCAAGGACAGCGCCGCCTGGGACGCTCTCTCCCCGTACGCGCTCGCCGACGCCGGCCACCTCGGTGCCGTCGTCGTCGACCCCCGCTACCCGCAGGTCCGCGCCCACCTCGCCGACCGGCTCGCCCGCGCCGTCGAGGAGTGGGGCATGGACGGGCTGAAGGTCGACTTCGTCGACTGGTTCGGCGTCCAGGACCCGCCCGCCCCCGGCCCCGAGGCCGACTGCGCCACCGTCGACGAGGGCGTGCGCCGGCTGCTCGGCGAGATCCGCCGCCGGGTCGACGCCGCGTGCCCCGAGGCGATGATCGAACACCGCCAGCCCTACGTCAGCCCCGGCCTGTGGCCCTACGCCACCATGGTCCGGGCCACCGACTGCCCGCTCAGCCCGCACGAGAACCGCCAGCGCATCATCGACACCCGGCTGGTCGCCGGGCCGCTCGCCGTCCACTCCGACATGCTGATGTGGCACCCGACCGAACCGGCCGAACAGGTCGCCTGCCACCTGATCAACGTCCTGTTCGGGGTGCCGCAGATCTCGGTCGACCTCGCCGCGCTGACCGCCGGGCAGCGGGAGGCGCTCGCCTTCTGGCTGGGCGTCGCCCGCACCCACCTCGACACCCTGCAACTCGGCGCCCTGCGCCCGGCCCGCCCGGACCTCGGCTACCCGATGGTGACGGCGGTCGGGGACGGCGAGGTGGTCACCGGCCGCTACGCGGCGCTGCCGGTGGCGGCCGCCGGCCGGTGGCGTAGCCTGCTGGTCGCCAACGCCGACGCCGACCCGGACGTCCTCCTGGCCGGCGGGCACGGCACGGCCGAGGCCACCGTCCAGGACGCCCGCGGCCGGACCGTCGGCACCTCGACCGTCGACCTCGACGGCGGGGCCACCGTCCACGTCCCCCGGGGCGGCCTGCTGACCCTCCGCCGGGTCTGAGCGGCCCCGCCCCCGTCCGAGGAGCGCCGATGACCACCCCGGCACCGCGTCCGGCCCGCCGCGCCACCACCGTCGCGGACGTCGCCCGCGCGGCCGGGGTGTCCCGGCAGACCGTCTCCAACACGCTCAACGCCCCGCACCGCGTCCACCCGGACACCCTCGCCCGGGTCGCCGCCGCCATCGACCGGCTGGGCTACCGGCCCGACCAGTCCGCCCGGTCGCTGCGCACCGGCGAGCGCCGCACCCTCGGCTACCTCGCCCCGGTCGACGACCCGCACGACCCCAACCCGCTGATGGCCGGCTTCCTCGAAGCCCTGGTCGACGCCGCCGGCGCCGAGGGCCACCACGTGCTGCTCCTCCGCCCGGCGACGGGGGAGCGGCACGTCCGGGCGGCGATCGACGCCGTGGTGGCGGCCCGCCAGGTCGACGGGCTCGTCCTCGCCGACGTGCTGCCCGACGACGCCCGCGCCGCGCACGCCGCCCGGCTCGGCATCCCCTTCGCCGCCTTCGGCCGCACGGGCCCCGAACTCCCCCCGTACTGGGTCGACATCGACAACGCGGCCGCCACCGCGGACGCCGCCCGCCACCTCGCCGAACGCGGCCACCGCCGGGTCGCCTTCGTCGGCGCCCCCGCGCCCCTGCCCTGGCTGGCCGCCCGCCGCGAGGGCTTCCACCGCGAGGCCGCCCGGCTCGGCCTCACCCTGGTCCCCCCGCCCGCCGACGGCGACCTCCGCGCCCTGCTGCGGTCCGCCGGCCGGCCCACCGCCCTGGCCGCCGACAACGACCTCGCCGCTCTCGACATCTACGAGGCCGCCCGCACCGAGGGCCTCCACATCGGCCGCGACCTCGCCGTCACCGGCTTCCACGACACCCCGCTCGCCCGCCACCTCCGCCCGCCCCTCACCTCCCTGCGCCTCCCCCTGCGCCCCATCGCCACCGCCCTGGTCACCCGCCTCCTCGCCCAGGTCCGCGGCGAAGGCGCTCCCGCGGAGGGGCTCGAACTGCGGGCGGAGCTGGTCGTCCGCCCGAGTTCGTCGGAGGGGCTGCGGCCTTTGTGACGGGGGGAGTGGCGGGGTGGGTGAGGTCGGGACTCGCCTCCTCGCCCGGGTTCGTGGCGGTCCCGTCCGCGCAAGGGGTGTGGGGCTGTGGACGGAGCCGATCGTCCGTGTCGGCTCGTCGCGCCGCTTGCCTCCTGTCCGAAGAAGGACGGCCGTGGGCGGTGGTTGGCCGTCCCGCGGTGTTCCGCCGCCCGTCGGCCGCCTGTGCGGCGGTTGGGCGGGGTGTGGTGGTCCGAGGGACGGCTCGGGGGTAGAACTGACCTTTCGTCAAATCCATGAGCGGAACCCGGAGGGTGTGCTGTGCGGCGGATCGCGGTGGTCGGGGCGGGGCAGGCGGGGTTGCAGGTGGCGCTGGGGCTGTTGGGGGCGGGCGGGTACGAGGTCACGGTGGTGGCGGCGCGGACGCCGGCGCAGGTGCGGGGCGGGGCGGTGACGTCGACGCAGGCGATGTTCGGGCCGGCGTTGCGGGTGGAGCGGGCGGCGGGGCTGGATCTGTGGGAGGGGGAGGCCCCGGGGGTGCGGTCGGTGGACGCGGTGCTGGTGCCCGAACCCGGGGTGCGAGCGCTGGAGTTCACCATGACGCTGGACGAGCCGGCGCAGTCGGTGGACCAGCGGCTCAAGATGGCGCGCTGGCTGGAGCTGGTGGAGGAGCGCGGCGGGCGGGTGGAGTACCGGGAGCTGGACCTCGCCGGGCTGCGGGAGCTGGCGGCGGCGAACGAGCTGACGGTGGTCGCGGCGGGGCGGGGCGAGCTGGCCGGGATCTTCGAACGGGACGCCGCCCGTTCGCCGTTCGAGGCGCCGCAGCGGCGGTTGGCGGCGCTGTACGCGCACGGGGTGGGGGCGCCCGATCCGGCGGCCGGGCCCCGGGCGCGGATGCACGCGGTGCCCGGGGTGGGGGAGTTGTACCTCCAGCCGGCGCTGACGCTGTCGGGGCCCTGCGACATCCTGCTCTGGGAGGCGGTGCCGGGCAGCCCGTTCGACTGCTTCGGGGACCGGCCCGGCGGCGCGGAGCAGCTGCGCAGGATGCGGGAGTCGATGGCCGCGTACCTGCCCTGGGAGGCGGAGCTGTGGGCCGGGGCCGAGCCCACCGACCCCGGCGGTTCGCTGTACGGCGCGCTGACGCCGGTGGTGCGGCGGCCGGTGGCGGACCTGGGCGGCGGGGTGGCCGTGTGGGGCATCGGGGACGCCGTCGTGGTGAACGACCCGATCACCGGGCAGGGCGCGAACGGTGCCGCGCGGGCGGCCGACGCGTATCTGCGGGCGATCGTCGAGCGCGGGGACGCGCCGTTCACCGCGGTGTGGATGACCGGGGTCTTCGAGGAGTTCTGGAAGCGGCACGCCCGCCACGGCGTGGAGCTGACGGCGGCGCTGCTGACGATGCCCGACCACCTCCAGGCGGTGTTCGCGGCCGCCGCCGCGCACGAGGCGGTGGCCCGGCGGCTCGCCAACACCTACGCCGAGCCCGCCGATCACGCGGCCTGGCTGGCCACCCCGGAGCTGGTCGGCGCGTACCTCGCCTCGATCGGCTGAGTCCGCGCGAGCGGCACCAGGCACCAGGCACCAGGCGCCGGACACCAGGCACCAGGCACCAGGCGCCGGACCCGCCGGGCGGCCGGTGGCCGGCCCGGCCGCCGTCAGGGTGCGTCGCCGACCCGGAGGTCGGTGGTGACCTGGCGGCGGCCGGTCAGCAGGGCTTCGGCGAGCACGCCGCCCGTGACCAGGGCGGTGAGCGCGAGGGCCGGCGGCAGGACGGCGGCGGGGCTCGGCGGCAGGCCCGGGGGTACGGGGGTGCCGATCAGGGCCGACAGGTCGAGCGCTGGGCCGAGCAGGGCGGCGGCGGCGAGGGCGGCGAGGCCGCCGCCGGCCGCCGCCAGGAGGGTCTGCGGCAGGGCCTCGACCAGGATGAGCGCCAGCCCCTGGCGCGGGCGCAGGCCCATGGTGCGCAACCGGGCGAGGGCGGCGGCGCGGTCGGGGGCGGCGCGCAGCAGCGTGAGCAGGGCGGCGATCAGGGCGAACACGCCCGCGCCGGTCGTGGTGGCCCGGAAGACCCGGAGGGCGGCCCGTTGGAGCGGGTCCTCGGCGAGGGCGGCGGTGAGGGCGTCGGAGGCGGTCAGCAGGTAGCCGTCCGGGATGTCCTCGGGGCGCGGTCCGACGACCGGGACGCCGGTGAGCCGGGCGGTGTCGGCGAGCAGCGGGTGCACCGGCAGGTCGTGCAGCAGCCGCCGGACGGCCGCCTCGTCGATGTCGCCGACGGCGAACCAGTGGCCGTGGTCGCGCAGTTCGGGCAGCCGGGCGGTGGCGGGGCCGGCCGGGAGGACGATGAACGGGTGGGTGGAGCCGCGCAGCGCGGGGGTGGCGTCGATCGTGCCCGCGTACTGGGCGCGCAGTTCGCCGGTGCTGGTGAGGTAGATCCGTTCGGCCCCGGCCCGGCCGCCGAGCTGTTCGAGGAGTCCGCGGGAGTAGAGGGCGGGGACGGGGACGTCGCGCCCGTCCGGCCAGGCCGGTCCGTCGGGGGCGGCGAGCCGCGCCGGGTCGAAGGCGCCGCGGCCGACGGAGCGGGAGATCTCGGCGTAGGCCGGCGGGTCGACGACGACCAGGCTGATGGTGAGGTGGCGTTCGCCGGGGCGCAGCACGGCCGCGTCGGTCAGCAGGGTGACGGCGGTGGCGGCCCGCACGCCCGGCAGCCGGCCGGCCGCCTCGGTGAAGGAGGCCGCCAGGCCGAAGCCCTTGGGGGCGCTCACCATGACGTCGCCGCCGGTGGCGAACGCGGACTCCCGGGTGCGGCCGGCGTCGACGGCGGCGGTCACCTCGGCGCCGAACCCGGCCGTGGTGACGGCGAGCAGCAGCGCGAGCATCGGCAGGACGGCCGGGCGCGGGCGGCCGCCGGCGCCCCGCGCGGCACCGGCGAGCCCGAGGAAGCCGACCGTGCCGCGCCGGCGGCCGACCGCCCGGGCGAGGGCGCCGAGCAGCGGCGGCTGGAGCCGGGCGAGCAGCAGGCCGGTGCCGAGGGCGGTCAGCAGCGGGGCGGCGACGAGCAGCGGGTCGATCCCGGCGCCGGGCGGGGCGGCGCCGCGGCGGCGGACCTCGGCCACGGCGGCGGCGGTGAGGGCGAGCACGGCGAGTTCGCCGACCACCCGGCGCGCGCCGCCCCGCGCGCCCCGGCGGGCCCCCGCGCGGGGGCCGAGCAGCAGGAGTGCCCGGGCCGGGAAGGCGAGCAGCGCGAACGCGGTGGCCGCGCTCCCGGCGAGCAGGGCGGCGCCCCAGCGCGGGGTGGGCAGCAGCAGGAGGGCGAGCAGGGTCCCGAGCGCGGCGCCGGGCAGCACCAGCGTCGCGCCCTCGCCGATCAGCCGTCGCAGCACGCCCCGGCGGGAGCCGCCGCGGGCCTGGAGCAGCAGGAGTTCGGGGCCGCGCCGGTCGGCGGCCAGCGCGGCCGCCAGGCACAGGACGACCACGACGACGCCGGCCAGCCCGGCCGGGCCGAGCGCCGCCAGTGGCGCGGCGGCGTCCCGGCGGGCGGTGGCCAGGGCGAACAGCTCGGGCAGCGAGGAGAAGGTGCGCAGGTCGGCGCGGCCGGTCTCGGTGGCGAGCCGGGCGGCGGTGGGGCCGGTCAGGTAGCTCGCGAGCTCCCGCTCGGCCTGCGGCAGCCGGTCGGCGCGCAGCGAGTCCGGGTCGACGGGCAGCCGCCAGGAGAGCTGTCCGCCGCCGGCCCAGGTGAGCAGTCGGGGCAGGTCGTCGCCGCTGGTCAGGCCGGTGGCCTCCCAGTGCCGCTTCCACTCGAAGGTGTCCGGGATCCTGAGGCAGGGCCGGGTGAGGCAGGCGATGTCCGTCCAGTACGGGTCGGCCTCGTCGAGGGGGCGGAAGGTGCCGACCAGCTCGGTCCCCGGGGTCGGGGCCAGCCGCAGCAGGGGGTCGGTGTCCTCGGGCAGCACGTCGCCGACCCGGAGGTCGAGCTTCTCGGCGGTGGCCTGCGACACCACGATCTGCAGCGGCCGGTCGGGGGCGGCGGGGGCGGGCCACCGGCCGTCGACGAGGGCGGCGTGCTCGGAGAGCCCGGCGAGGTGGCGCAGGGCCAGGTTCGGTGGCACGCCGTCGGGCCGGGACAGGTGTGGGGAGGTCAGGATCCGAGGCCGGTCGCCCCGCACCCCGTACACCGGTCCGCCCGGCGAGACGCGGAACTCCCCGCCGGTACGGGCCGTCAACCGCTCGGCGACGGCGTCCAGTCGGGCGGCGGTGTCGTCCGGGCGGAGCTCGGCGTGGGTGACCAGGCTGGTCGCGCCGATGCCGCGGTCGCGCAGGAAGCCGCGCAGGGCGGCGTCCTCGCCGCGGTCGACGCCCCGGGGCAGTCCGGTCGAGAGCAGCACGACGGCGAACACCAGGACGGCGTTCAGCAGCGCCGTCCAGGGCGCGGCCCGCAGCCGGGTGCGCACCCAGCGCGCGGGCCGGTGGCCGCGGGGCGCGGCAGGGGCGGCGGCTGGCGCCGGGTTCTGCATCCGTCGGCTCCCCCCGGTCCCCGGTGCCTGGCGACCGGACAGCGGACGATGCTGTCAGAGCGGATGCCCGCGGGGGAAGGTCCGTTCGGGCAGAGTGCGGCGCACCCCCGGCCCGGTCGGGCCGCTGTCGGTGCGGGCGGCTAGGTTCTGAGGTGTCGCCGGGCGCCTCGACGCGAATCCGCCCGCCGCGTCATCCCCACCACGTCACCGCCGTGCCCGGAAGGGGCCCACGCCATGTCAGCCACCGCCACCGACGAGCAGTCGACCTACCTGGAGCTGTCCGAGGACAGCGGCAGCGCGCACAAGTTCTACGAGGTCCGGGTCAGCGGGGTGGAAGTGACCATCACCTACGGGCGGATCGGCGAGGGCGGCCAGACCAAGACGACCAGCTACCCCTCGGTGGAGAAGGCCGCTTCGGCCGCGGCCAAGAAGATCGGTGAGAAGGTCCGCAAGGGCTACGCCCCGGCGGTGCGCGGGGTGCGGCAGCGCCGGGCGGTGACGCGCCGGGCGATCGTCAGCACCCGTTCGACGGCCCGGCAGGCGCCGGTGCTGTGGCGCTTCCGCTCGGGTGCGGCGGCCTTCGGCATCTTCGTCGGCGAGGAGCACGCCTGGGTCGGCAACGAGAGCGGCGACGTCTACACGCTCACCCACGACGGCGTGGTGACGGGCCGCTTCGGCCTGCCCGACGGCGTCAAGTGCATCGTCGCCGACGACTGGTGGATCTACGCGGGCTGCGACGACGGCAAGGTGTACGACCTGGGCGGCAAGGTGCCGCGGGTGGCGTACGAGATAGCCGAGGACGTCGACATCTACTGGCTGGACATCCACGACGGCGTGCTCGGCGTGGCCGACGAGCGCGGCGGGATCACCACCGTCGACCACGAGGACGAGTTCCAGTGGCGCCGCAAGGCCGAGGGCACCGACGGCTGGATGGTGCGCTGCGACGACGACGGCGTCTACCACGGCCACACCCGCGGCGTGGCCCGGTACGCGGCGCGCGGCGGCGCGCCGGTCTGGCACACCGCCACCGACGGCGCGGTGCTGTTCGGCTGGCAGGAGCGCGCGGAGGTGTTCGCCGGCACCTCGCGCGGCTCGGTGCACCGGCTGCGCAAGGCGGACGGCTCCGAGGTGGCCCGCTACCGCTGTGACGCCGCGGTGTTCTCCTGCGCGGCCTCGCCCGACGGCCGCTACGTGTTCGCGGGCGACAACCACTCCTCGGTGTACTGCTTCGCGGCCGACGGCACCCGGCTGTGGAAGCTCGGCACCGGCTGCGGCTCGGCGTACAGCATGCAGTACCGCGACGGCCGGCTCTACCTGGTGACCACGGACGGCTCGCTGGTCTGCCTGGACGCGAGCGAGGAGGCGGTGCGGGCGGCCGAGGAGGGCCGGCTGCCGCAGGCCGCCGAGGTGGACGGCAGCGGCTGGACGGCGGCGGTGGCGGGCGCCGAGATCGAGTCGGTGACCGTCGGCTCGGCGGGCGCGGCGGGCGGCATCGAGGTGGAGTGCGTGCAGGACGGCACCCGGCTGCGGGTGCGGGTGGTGTCGCCGGGCTTCGACGCGACCCGCCGGGTGCAGTTCCCGAAGGACATCCGGGTGCCGGGCGCGCGCTACCTGGTGGCGGAGGTCCTGGAGTCCGGCAGCGGCTCGTTCTACCGCGCGCGGGGGGACATCAAGCGGCTGCTCTGAGTTCCCCTGACGGACGCTCCGTCCACGTCTGATGACCGTTGACAGCCCGGAGCGGGCCTCGGTGTAATGCGGGGGCAATGCGCACGCACCGCACACCGACCGTTTCGGGCCGTTCCCGGGGAAGCAGGGCGTCATGAGCGTGGACACCGCGGCCGTCGCGGACTCCGGCGAGTCGGCGGGAGCCCCCGCCCCGCAGTCCCGGATGGCCGCGCTGTACGAGCGCGACCGGACCTGCCAGGGGCTCGGCATCGCGCTCGACGAGGTGTCCACCGGGCACGCGGTGATGCGGATGACGATCGGCCCGGCCATGGTGAACGGGCACGGCATCGCGCACGGCGGCTTCCTCTTCCTGCTCGCCGACGCGGCGTTCTCCTACGCCTGCAACAGCTACGGGCCGGTGACGGTCGCCCAGGCCGCGCAGGTGACCTTCCTGGCGCCGGCGGCGGTGGGGGACGAACTGACCGCCGAGGCGGTGGAGCGCACCCGCGCCGGGCGCACCGGCGTGTACGACGTGACGGTGCGCAACGCGGCCGGGAAGGCGATCGCGGAGTTCCGCGGCCAGAGCGTGATGCTGGCCGGGACGCCGGGCTGACCGACGACGCGGGGCCGACCGGCGCCACCGGGCCGACCGGCGGGACGGGGCCGACCGCCGCCGCCCGGGCAGGGGGACACCCCCGCCCGGGCGGCGCGCCGCGTCAGGCCGGCGGGCGCTCGTCGATGACCTGCTGGAGCTTGCCGGTGCGCGGGTTGGTGACCAGCTCCGAGCGCGGCACCCACTCCACCACCAGGTCGTGGATCACCCCGGCCGCCACGTCGTCCGGGTAGAGCGGCCGCGCCTTGTACACCGCCGCCACCAGCCGCCCGGCCAGCCCGGCCGGCGGCTCCTCGGTGTGGCCGAGCCGCAGGATCAGCCCGTCCTTGCCGTCCCAGCGCCGCTGCACCAGCTGCATCCCGGAGATGATCTGCTCCGGGTCGTGGGCGAGCAGCACGGCCCGGATCTCCTCGGTCGGCATCGCCACCGTGCCGACCCGGGCGCCCTCGGTGGACCGGCCGACCAGCCGGAACCGCCCGCGCTCCACGTCGACCCACTCGGCGCGGTCGCCGGTCGGGTAGCGCAGGATCGGCATCAGGGTGCGGAACAGGTTGGTGACCACGACCCGCCCGGGCACCCCGGCCGCGGTGATCGGCTCGCCGGTGTCGTCGTCGACCAGCTCCACCACGGTCCGGTGGGGGAAGGCCTCGTGCACCCGGACGTCGTCGCCGGGCACCGGGGCGCCGACCAGGCCGGCGTCGACCGAGGCGTAGCCGATCGAGGAGACCGCCGCGTTGGGGAACGCCCGGGAGAGGATCGGGCGCAGGTCGGCGAAGAGCAGGTCCCCGCCGAACAGCAGCAGCTCGACCCGCTCGGCGACCCTGCCCTCCTTGACCAGCTGCTCGGCGACGGAGCTGAGCTTCATCGGCTCGCCGGCCAGCACGTCCACGCCGAAGTCGTGGATCAGCCCGGCCACGTAGGCGTCGGGCGCGGCGCCGACGGGCAGCCGGACGTTCTCGACCGGGGCGTGGTGCAGGGCGTTCTCGATGTAGAGGAAGCCGCCGTACAGCTCGCCGGCCCAGAACAGGTTGGCGACCCGGTGGCCGGGCTTGAGGCCGGCCTGGACCAGGCCCGCGCCGAAGGCGGTGACCGAGTCGGCGTGCTCGGTGCGCGACCAGGGGGAGAACTTGGGGACTCCGCTGGTGCCGCCGGTCTTGTAGACGCCGGCGTCCGTCAGCGGGCCGGTGAGCAGGCGGTTGTCCGGCCAGGAGTTGGCGGCCCAGAAGGCGGTCTGCTCGATCAGCGGCAGCTGGGTGAGGTGCTCGACGCGCGGCGGCAGGTCCCGGTACAGCTCGGCGTAGAAGGGGGAGTTGCGGCGGGCGAAGTCGACCAGCTCGGGGAGGGGCTTGGCGGGCATGCGGACTGCTCCTGACGGGTGCTCGGCAATGGCTCGGCATTGGCTCGGCCATGGTTCGGCCATGGTTCGGTGATGCCGCGGCGGTGGCTCACCGGTGGTCGGCGCGGCCGATCCAGGTACGGGCGAGGGTCTGGACGGCGGAGCCGTCCGGGTCGGCGAGCTTCTGCGCCAGGTGGCCGGCGGCCCAGGCGTTGGTGGGGACGCGGAAGGCGGGCCGCTCGGCGCGCAGCGTCCGCACCACCACCTCGGCCACCTCGCGGGCCGGCTGGCCGGCGGCCTCCCAGCCCTGGCCGCCGACCCAGGCCAGGTAGTCGGCGAAGGTCGGCGCGTACGGGCCGGAGGCGGCCGCGATGGTGCGGCGGTCGATGTCCGGGAAGACCCCGAACTCCGTGTCGGGCACGAAGCCGGGGACGACGACGGAGACCCGCACGCCGTGCGCGCCGGCCACCGGGGCCAGGCTCTCCATGAAGCCCTCGACGGCGAACTTGGCGGCGCAGTACGCCTCGTTGAACGGCTGGCCGACCAGGCCGTGCACGCTGCCGATGGTGACCAGCCGCCCGCCGCGGGCGCGCAGCAGCGGCAGCGCGGCGCGGCTGACGGCGATCACGCCGAAGAAGTTCACCTCCAGGTTGGCGCGCAGCGCGGCGTCGGTCGACATCTCCAGGGTCGGGTCGAAGTTGGAGACCCCGGCGTTGTTGACCACCGCGTCCAGCCGCCCGTACGCGGCTGCCACGCCGTCGACGCAGGCGGTGACGGAGGCGGGGTCGGTGACGTCCAGCCGGCGGACGTCCAGCGTGACGCCGGCCTGCTCGGCGGCCTCCCGCAGGGCCCCGGCGCGGTCCGGGTCGCGCAGGGTGGCCACCGTGGTGAACCCCGCGCGAGCGGCGGCCACGGCGGTGGCCAGGCCGATGCCGGAGGAGCAGCCGGTGATCAGCAGGACGCCGGGCGCGCTCATGACGGGCTCTCCGACAACTCGGGCGCCGCATCGGAGGGTTGATCCTTCTCCGCGCGGGCGGCGGCGTCCAGCCGGGGCTGGATGCCGAGCGCGGGCAGGAAGGAGCAGGCCGCCAGCAGCGTGCCGCCGGCCATCACCCAGCGGGCCGCGTCCCGGATGCCCAGCGGCTCGGTGAGCACGGAGACGGCGAGCCCGCCGATCAGCGCGGCGAGCGGGATCACGCCCCAGGTGACGGTGCGGAACGCCGCGTGCATCACGCCCTGGTGCTCGGCGGACATCCGCGACTGCCGGGTGGGCGCGCTGCACACGTTGATGCAGGACATGAAGAAGCCGTAGCAGCCCATGGTCACCGCGATCACCGGCCCGGACGGCAGCGCGGGCGCGGCCAGCACGCCCAGCCCGACCAGGCAGTGCAGCAGCAGCGACCAGGCCAGGGTCCGCCCCAGGCCGAGGCGCGCGCTGATCCGCGGGGCGACCACGGCGCCGATCAGGGCGCCCACCGCGCCGACCGACATGGCCGCGCCGAGCACCCCGACCGACAGGCCGAGGCCCCGGTATGCGAGCACCGGCAGCACCGTGACGAAGATCGGCCCGCCGGAGTTGAGGGTGACGGCCGCCAGCACCACCCGGCGCAGCACCGGGTCGGCCCAGTTCATCCGGAAGCCCGCGGTCAGCCGCTCCCACACGGTGCCCTCGACGACGGTCCGCCCGCCCCACGGCGGCATGGACCGGAAACAGGCGGCGGACACCAGGTAGCTGGCCGCGTCCACCAGCAGCGCGCCCACGCCGAGCGCGCTGTACAGCCCGGCGGCGATCGACGGGCCGGCCACCTCGGAGACCGAGTTGCTGCCCTCCAGCCGGGAGTAGGCGCGCACCATCCGGTCCTCCGGCACCACGGCGGGGACGGCGATCAGATAGCCGACGTTGAAGAAGATGGTCGCGCCGCTGATCACCGCCACGCAGGTGAACAGCAGCGGGGTGGAGAGGAAGTCCAGCCAGTACGCGAGGGGGATCACCAGGACGGCGGCCAGCCGCAGCAGGTCGCAGACGAGCATCGTCAGGCGCTTGTCCCAGCGGTCGACCAGCACGCCCGCGACCGGGCCGAGCAGCGGGATGCCCAGGTACTGGGCCATCGCCACCACGCCGACCTGGAGGGCGGAGGCGTGCAGGACGAAGATCATCAGGGTGGGGACGACGAACACGGTGATCCGGTCGCCGACCACGCTGACCGTCTGGCCGGCCCAGAACAGGTTGAAGCCGCGCCCCAGGTCCTCCGGCCGCCGCGGCTTCACGAGGCCTCCCCGGGCGCCTGGGCGCCGGCCGCGGCCTCGCGCACCACGAAGGAGGCCGTCTTGCCGGTGCGGTCGTTGCTGACCAGCGCGTCCGCGACCCGGACCGCGACGTGCTCCGGGTCGTGCTGGAAGGCGGTGCTCAAGGTGAAGGTGGCGGAGAGGAGTTCGGCGCGCAGCGCCGCCGCGTCCACCGCCGCGCCGGGGTCGGCCAGCAGCAGGACGTCCACGCCGGTGGCCCGGCCGCCGTCCTCGGTGACCACCACCTGTGCCCGGGAGACGCCCGGTTCGCGCTCCGCCCGGGCGACCAGCTCGTCCACGTGCAGGCCGAGGCCGCGCACCTGGACGACGTTGTCCCGCCGCCCCAGCACCCGCATCGCCCGGCCCGGCCGCCCGCACGGGCAGTCGGTCAACCCGCCCGCGTCGCCGGTGCGGTAGCGCAGCACCGGATTGAGCATCTCCGGGTTCAGGGTGGTGAAGTCCAGCAGCCCGTCCGGGCCCGCGTGCACCAGCTGCTCGGGCAGCGGGTGGAAGGTGTCGGCGGGGCAGTCGGGGGTGTTGGTGCCGACCACCCAGGTCTCGGTGGAGCCGAACATGCCCCAGCGGCGGGCCCGCGGCGCGACGGCCGCGAGGTCCTCCTCCAGCTGCGGCTGCCAGGCCTCGCCGAGCCAGAGCACCTTGCGCAGGGCGGGCAGCTTCATCCCGGCGGCGCGGGCCTGCGCGAACCACAGGCGCAGCACGCTCGGGGTGCCGCCGATCGCGGTCACCCCGCGGTCGGCGAGGAAGGCCAGCCAGTCCGGGTACTCCTCGCGGGTGATCGAGCCGAGCGCGATCACCCGGCAGCCCGCCCGGTCGGCGAGCGCGGCGGCCAGGAAGTGCGCGCCCCACATCCGGCCCGCGCCCCAGGCGTTGGCGAAGACGTCCGCGCGGTCGAGCGCCTGCCAGTGGTCCTGGACGGCGGCCATGTAGAAGCCGGTCGGCGCGTAGCCGACCTTGGGCGCGCCGGTGGATCCGCCGCTCTGGAACAGCCAGGTGGCGGCGGTCTCCGAGCGCGGCTCCAGGTGGGCGAGGGCGGTGTTCAGGTCGTCCTTGAGCAGCGGTGGCAGGGCGGCCAGCTCGTCGAGGCCGCGCAGGCCCTCGGGCAGGCCGGCGTACCGCGGGGCGAGCGCGGGCACCGTCCGCAGCAGCGCCAAGGTCCGTGCGGCGACGGTCAGTCGGGCCTCGGCCGCCTCGGGCGGCAGGGAGAAGGCGTCGGTCATCGGGTGTCCGATCGGGGGGCGGGGGAGAGGGGGCGGTTCGCGAGCCACTTGGCGTGGGCGTCCCGGTAGGCGGTGAACCGGGCCCGGGTGATGTCCCGTTGCAGGGTGCGCCCGGGGTCGTCGAAGTCCGGGGCGATCACGCCGTCCGGCTCCAGCTCGGAGAACCAGTACCGCTCGCCGTCGTACAGGAAGTCCACGCAGAAGAACGGGATCGCCAGCTTCTCCGCGAAGTACGCGGTGGCCTCGGCCAGTTCGGGCGGCACCGGCGGGAACTCCATCGAGCCGCCGCGGCTGGCGTTGGCCACCGGCGACCCGGGCTCGGGCACCCGCCGCAGCGCCGCGTACGGCTTGCCGTCGATCACGTAGACCCGGTAGTCCACGGTGCCGTCGCCGAGGTAGGGCTGGGCGACCAGCGTGGTGTCGCCGCCCTGGGCGAGGCTGGCCAGGCCCCGGACGTCCTCCGGGCCGCGCGCCAGGTTGATCCCGCCGCCGCCGCACCAGCCGGCCGGTTTGACGATCGCCGGGTAGGTCAGCGAGCCGAGCGCCACCTCGTAGTGGTGCTTGGCGACGTCCCGGCCGGTGCCGATCCGGATCGAGGGGATCGGCGGCACCGGAGAGTCGGCGAGGTGCAGCACGGTGGCCAGCTTGTCGTTGCCGATCAGCGAGACCTGCGGCGGGAACGGCAGGTAGAAGCCCGCCTGCTCCAGCACCGCGTACAGCGCGTACTGGTTGAAGACGTCCATCGACTGGTACGGCAGCGAGTAGAGCGCGGTGATGAACAGGGTGTCCTGCGGGGTGACCGGCTCCTCGTCGACGTACACCAGCGGCCGGGCCGGGTCGGTGGCGTCCACGGTGACCGCGTCCGGCGCGTGCCGGCACCAGGCCAGGCCCAGTTCCCCGGCCACCTCGGCGTAGAGGTCCCAGAAGTAGTGGCGCCAGGTCGCGGCCGTCCGGGTGGACTCGCGGTCGGGGAAGATCCAGCACATCCGGCGCAGCGGGCCGGGATCGTCCTGGGCTGCCGGGTCCTGCGGGGCGGCGGGGTTCACCGTGCTGCTCCTTCCTGGGGTGCGGGGTGCCCGGCCCGCTCGGCCCACCAGCGGCGGCCGGCTTCGGGGAGGGTGTCCACCGGGTCGTAGTAGGGGTGGAGGCGGTCCAGCGCGTCGTGCCCGGCCGGGGCGTCGCCCGAGGCGCGGACCTCCGGGCCGGTGCGGTAGTTCTTCGTCCAGTACGAGATGCCGCGCTCGCGGTCGTACGCCACCACCTGGTGCACCCAGCGCTTGCCGAGCCGCGGCACGTCGCAGACCAGCCGCGGGGTGGCGTAGCCGGGCAGGTAGCCCATGATCGCCTCCTGGAGGCGCTGCGCCTGGTGGAGGCTGGTGCGCCAGTGCTCGGCGTTGGGGATCATGTCGCAGAGGTAGAAGTAGTACGGCAGGATGTTGGCCTCGCCCTGGAGGGCGAAGCAGAGGTCCAGCAGGTCCTCGGGGGTGTCGTTGACCCGCCGCATCAGCACGCCCTGGTTGCGGACGTCCCGCACGCCCGCGTCGAGCAGTGCCCGGGCCGCCTCGGCGACCAGCGGGGTGACCGAGCGGACGTGGTTGGCGTGGGTGTGCACGGCGAGGTTGACGGCCCGGCCGGCGGCGAGCGCCGCCACCCGGTGCACGCCCTCCAGCACCTGCGGCTGCAGCCAGTGCTGCGGCAGTCCGACGACCGCCTTGCTGGCGAGCCGGATGTCGCGCACCGACTCCAGCTCCAGCAGCCGGCGCAGGAACGTCTCCAGCTGCGGCCAGGGGACGTTGGCGAGGTCGCCGCCGGAGACCACCACGTCGCGCACGGTCGGGGTGCGCTTGAGGTAGTCGAGCATCTGCTCCTGGCGGTGCTCCGGACGCAGCGTCAGGCGGGTCTTGGCGACCTGGGGCGTGGAGGTGCCGACCAGGTCCATCCGGGTGCAGTGGCCGCAGTACTGCGGGCAGGTGGCGACCAGTTCGGCCAGCACCTTGGTGGGGTAGCGGTGGGTGAGGCCCTCGACCACCCACATCTCGGCCTCGTGCAGCGAGTCGCGCTCGGCCTTGGGGTGGCTGGGCCAGTGCGGCAGCCGGTCGGCGTGCACCGGAAGCATGTAGCGGCGCACCGGGTCGGCCAGGAACGCGGCGGTGAACGCCTCGGGGGTGGTCGGGGCGTGCGCGGCCATGGTGTTCAGCAGCTGCGGCGGAACCAGCAGCGGCATGGTCGCGAACTGCTCCTGGTCGGCCTCCAGTTGGGCGTAGAACCCGGGGGTGAGCAGGTCCCCGGCGACGGCCCGCAGCTGGCGGGTGTTCTTGACGCAGTGGGCGCGCTGCCACTGGGCGTCGCGCCACTGGGCCTCGGTCACGTCGCGCCAGCCCGGCAGCCGGCGCCAGTCCGGTTCCACCAGGGGCGTGCGGACGTACTGGTAGGGCTGCGCGGGCGCGGGGTGCGCGGCGGCAGCGTGCTGGTCGTCCATCGCGGGGCTACTGGCCGGTGAAGAGGGTGGCGAAGCGGGTGCGCAGTTCGCGCTTGAGCACCTTGCCGGTGGGCCCGAGCGGGAACTCCTCCGCGGTGCGGGCGATCCGGACGGCGGCGAGCACGGCCAGGCCCGCCCCGGCGAGCGCCTTGTTGGCGGCCTCCTGCACGTCCGCCTCCGCGGCGTCCGCCGCGTCCTGCTGCAACTGGACGACGGCGATCGGGCGTTGGCCCTCCCCGGCGGCCCCGGGCACGCCGACCACCGAGCAGTCGCGGACCAGCTCGGCGCAGTCCGCCAGCAGCACCTCCTCGATCGGCAGGCTGTAGACCGGGCCGGCCGCGGTGTCGATGACGTCCACCGTCCGGTCCAGGTGGTAGAACCGGCCTTCGGCGTCGCGCCGGGCGACGTCCCCGGTCAGCCAGTACCCGGCCAGCTCGAAGCTGCGGGTCAGCCGCTCGTCGTTCCAGTAGCCGGGTGTGCGCGAGGGCGAGTCGATCGCCAGCAGCCCGACCGTGCCGTCCGGCACCTCGGCGCCGTCCTGGTCCAGCACGGCGGCCCGGCGCACCACCTCCAGCGGTTTGCCGACGCACCGGTCGTCGCGCTCCGACTCCGGTGTGGTCACCTGGCCGAACAGCGCCATGCCCATCTCGGAGGAGCCCAGGCCGTCGACGAACTGCGAACCGGGAAGGGCGGGCTGCTCCGCCTTCTCCCGCGGCAGCAGCCAGGGCCGGACGAGTCCGGCCGGGCGCTCGCCGAGCCGGACGAGGCGGCGGATGTGCCCGTAGTGCGCGCTGTCGCCGGTGTTGAACCAGGAGTGCACCTTGGCGGCGGCCTCCACCGGTGCCTCGCCGGTGGCGAGTTCGACGAAGGTGCGCGGGAAGGAGGCCACCATGGTCGGCCGGAAGGCCTCCATCACCGGCTCGACCACCGCGCGGCGCCAGTCGGCCATCACCACGGTCGGCAGGCCGAGCAGGGTCGCGGTGAGGAAGTAGCTCAGGCCGCCGGCGTGGGTGTGCGGCATCAGCGACATCAGCCGGTCGTACGGCTCGGCCGGGAAGCGCACCATGCGCGGCTGCTTGCCGTCCCAGAACTGGCGGTGCCCGAGCATCGTGGACTTCGGGGTGCCGGTCGTCCCGGAGGAGTGGATCAGCGCGACCACGTCGTCCGGCGCGTGCCGGTAGGGGTACTCGGCGGGCAGGGCGCCGGAGGCCTCGGCGTCGAAGGCCTGGACCTCGGCGGCGAGCGCGAGGAACCGGGGCCGGCGCTGCGGGTCCTGGCGGTAGGCGGCGGCGAGCCGGGTGGTGTCGTCGGCGACCACGCCGACCACGCCGACGTGGTTCAGGTAGCGCACCATCACGTCGTGCCGCATGGCGTCGTTGACCAGCGCCGGGACGGCGCCCAGCGCGGAGAGCGCGAGGAAGTGCAGCAGCGGCTCCAGGCCCTCGGCGATCACCACGGCCACTGGCTCGCCGGGGCGCACGCCGTTGGCGTGGTACCAGGCGGCGTAGCGGTCGCGCAGCGCGGCCAGGTCGAGCAGGCTGTGGCCGCGCAGCACGACGGCGCCGCGGTGGTCGGTGTGGTGGCTGTAGGCGAACGGGACCGCGCGGTTCGGGTTCACCGCGAGGGCGTGGTCGAGGAAGTTGCCCGCCCCGAGGCCGGGTTCGGCCATCAGCCGCTCGCGGGCGGCGAGCGGTGCGATCGGGGTGGGCGGGGTGCTGCTCAGGGGGGAACTCGGGTCGCTCATGGCGTCTCCTGAGAGGGGGTGGCCCGCGGTTCTTGTGGAACGGAGCACGGGCGGCGGGGGGAACGGTGCCGGGTGGTGCTGGTGCCGGGGCCGCGGATCAGGCCTCGCGGTCGAGGATCTCCGCGACGACCCGGTGGCCGGAGCGGATCGCGCCCTCCAGCAGGCCGAAGAACTCCGTGCTGGTCTCGGTGCCGGCCCAGTGCACCCGGCCGTGCGGCGCGGTCAGCGTCGGGCCGAGCCGCAGCCAGTCGCCCGGACCGAACAGCGCCGCGTAACAGCCTTTGCTGTACGGCTCGTTGACCCAGTCGGTGAGATGGAAGCCGATCGGCTCGGGGAGCATCGGGAACAGCCGGGCGGCCTGGGCGACGGCGGTGGCGCGCTGCTCGGCCGGCTCCAGCGCGGCGTAGCGGTGTGCCTCGGCGCCGGTGACGAAGCCGGTCAGCACGCCGACCTCCGCGCCGGCCGGGGAGTCGTCCACCGTGGAGAGCAGCGGGCCCTCCGCGTTGACCGACCAGCCGGAGAGGCCGTGCTCGCGCCAGACCGGCGCGGGGTAGACGAGGTTGACCTTGACCGCGCAGCCGCGCCCGGTCCGCCCGCCCGCCCGGCGGGCCGGCGGTTCGGGGCCCAGGTCGAGGGCGTCGGCGAGCAGCGGTGGCAGTGCCACCACGGCGGCGTCGGCCCGGTAGGCCGCGCCGCGCCCGGTGTGCACGGTGACCCCGTCGGCGTCCTGCGTGATGGAGCGCACCTCCTCGCCGAGCCGGACGGTGCCGTGGTGCCGCTCGGTGATCCGGGCGGCGAGCCGCTCGCAGAGCAGGTGCGCGCCGCCCGCGATCCGGTCCTGCTGGGCGCCGCCCTCGAAGGCGTTGAGATAGCGCAGGCCGCCGCCCGAGCGCAGGTAGAAGGCCATGTGCAGGACGGAGATGTCGGCCGGGTCGGCGGCCATCATCTCGCCCAGGAAGAGCGGGAAGAACAGCCGGGCGTCCGGGTGGGTGAGGTACTGCTCGGCCCACTCGGCGGCGGTGAGGGTGTCCAGCCGCTCGGCGTCCGGGGTGCGCCAGGGCGCCTCGGGCCGGACGGCGGCGGTGAGTTCGGCGAGGTGGTCGAAGAGGTCGCCGAGCGCCACCGCGTTGAGCGGCGGGAAGCGGCCGTCCCGGGTGGCGTGTTCGGTCCCGCCGCCGCCGTCCCGGTGGCCCCCGAGGGCGAAGCGGCTCGCGCCGAGCATCGTGGTGGGGGCGGTGTGCAGGCCCAACGCCTTGATGAGGTCGAGGAGTTCGGTGTGCCGGGCGCCGAGGTAGGCGGCGCCGGCGTCGACCCAGGCGCCCGGGGCGACCTCGATCCCGTGGGTCCGCCCGCCGACCCGCTCCCGCGCCTCCAGCACGGTGACGTCCACCCCGCGGGCCGCCAGCCCCTCGGCGGCGGTCAACCCCGCCGGCCCGGCCCCGACGACGACGGCGGAGCGCGCTCTGCCGCCCGTCATCTCGTGCCCGCGATCAGCTCGGCGAGACCGGCCGGGGTCGGCGCGAGCACGAAGTCGTCGAAGGCCAGTTCGATGCCGTACGTCCGGGCGAGGGCGCTCAGCACGCGGGTGGCGATGAGGGAGTCACCGCCGAGGAGGAAGAAGTCCGAGTCCGCCGCGACCTCGTCCGTCTCCAGGACGCGGCGGAAGATCGCCGCCACGCCCTCGGCGTCGGCGGGGGTGGTGTCTACGCTGCTCAAGGGGGTTCTCCTAGAACCGTCGGGTGGTGCGGTGCGCCGGGGCGGCACCGGTGAGGGAGGGGGGAAGGTGTCAGGGGTGGGCCGGTGCCGGGGCGGGGGCCGAGTGGCGGCGGTGCGAGGCGGCGCGGTCGACCTTGCCGCTCGCCGTCAGCACCAGCTCGGGTACGACGGTGATCCGGCCGGGTACGAGATGGCCGGGCACCCGGTCGCGCAGGTACGCGCGGACCTCGGCATCCAGCGTCGCGGCCGCCGCCCCGGCGCGCGGGACCACGTACGCGACCAGCGCGGAGCGGCCGGCGACGGTCGCCCCCGTCACCGCCACCGCCTGCACGCCCGGGTGCCCGCCGATGTGCGCCTCCACCTCGGCCGGGTCGACCCGGATCCCGCGGATCTTGAACTCGCCGTCCAGGCGGCCCCGGTGGGTCAGCACGCCGTCCGGCGCACGGCTCACCCGGTCGCCGGTGCGGAACCAGCGCACGCCCTCGGCGTCCTCGCCGAAGCGGGCCGCGGTGGCCTCCGGCAGGCCCAGGTAGCCGAGCGCCACCGCGGGCCCGCCGATCAGCAACTCGCCGCTCTCGTCGATCCGTTCGTGCACATGGGGCAGGGCCCGGCCGATCGGCGCCCGGTCCCCGGGCGTCCAGGGCCGGTCCCGGGCGGCGGCCAGCGGTCCGTGCAGGTCGACGGCATGGGTGATCAGGGTGGTCTCGGTCGACCCGTAGGTGTTGAGCAGCCGGATCCGCCCGGTGTCGAGGGCGGCCCAGTCGCCCAGCCGCGCCGGGTTGGCGGCCTCGCCGCCGATCACCACCAGCCGGACGGAGCCGGGCAGCGCGGCGCCCTCCTCGGCGAGGTGGAGGACCAGTTCGTGCCAGAAGGCGGTGGGCAGGTCGAGCACGGTGATCCGCTCGCGCTCGATCATCCGCAGCAGGCGCGGGAAGGACCCGCTGTGGGCCTCGGGGTCCAGGACGAGGGCGGCGCCGGTGGTGAGCGTCGGCAGGATCTCCTCGAAGCAGGTGTCCCAGTTCAGCGAGGCGAACTGGAGGACCCGGTCCTCGGGGGTGAGGCCGAACAGGGTGCGCAGTGCGTCGACGGCGGCGGAGATCGCGCGCCGGGGGGTGACGACGGGTTTCGGCTGCCCGGTCGAACCCGACGTGAAGAGCAGGTAGGCCGGACGCTCCGAGGCGTCCTCGGGGGGTTCGACTAATCGCGGTAACCCGGCTGTTTCCGGGACGAGTTCGGGGTCCAGCCCGAGGGTCGTCCGGCAGCAGGCCGCCGCCAGCATGCCCTGTTGCCGCTGCCGGGGGAACGCCGGATCGACCGGGCAGTACGCCCCGCCGGCGGCCAGGATGCCGAGCAGCCCGACGACGGTGTCCGGCGCGTGTACCGCCGGAACCGCCACCACGCCCGGCGAGGCGCCGATCCGGTCGGCCAAAGACCGCGCCAATTCGTGCAGTTGGCGATAACTGAGGTCCTGTCCTTGGTGGACGATCGCCGGTCGTGCGGGATATCGGCGCACGGTTTCCGTGAACGCGTCAATCAGGTCGGAAGTGGCCCCGTGGATGTTGCGGTTATTTGTCATGCCCGCCCCAAAGAATGCCGTGCGAGCACGTGTTCGGTGCTCGGCGGACCGGGACTCTACCCGCCGAGCCTGCGGAGCCACAATGGTTGTTGAGGATGTCGCTTCAAGGATGTGTGGTTGACATGTGAACGGGGCTGCCGCTATCCCGGCGGCCTCCTGTGGCCCGAGTGACTGCGCGGGGTGTCGGTTCACTCACTCTGCGCCACGGGGCGGCGGCGCTCTTTCGCGCGGAGATCGTGCACCATCCAACTCCTTTGCGGGTTCCCTTGGTTCAGGGAAATCCCGGCGAATTCGGCGCGTCCCGGCGGGCCGGGCGCGCGGCGGCGGGGGTGTTCCCGCTGTTCGCGGCCCTGCCGCCCGGCCGCGCCGGGGCGTCCGGGATTCCGCGCCGCGCGGCCCGGAACCGGCCGATGGGGCGCCGACGGTTCGTCCGCACTCGATCACCGGCCGCCGCCGCGAGGGTGCGGCGGTCGATCCGGCCTTCGCGCCCGGCCTGAGCAGGCGTCACAATTGCGCCACCGCCGTCCGGTTCAGGCCGCCGAGCGCGACACTCGCGCCCCGCGCCGGCCGGGATCCGACGGCGGGCGCACCGCGGAACTCCTCGTCCGCTTCGGCCGCCGGGGCGAGCGGGCCCACCCGCGGCCCGGGCCGGCCGGGCCGCGGGCCCCGGGGCCTCAGGACAGCAGCGCGCCGGCGGCCGCCAGCAGGTCCTGGTTGTGGCCGAGGACGTCGCGCCTGGTCAGCCGGTGCAGCGGGTCCGCCGCGACGCCAAAGTCCTCCAGCGGGACGCCGGCGTTGCCCCCGGCCCGGGTGGCGCGGCGCAGGGCGACCCGGAAGCCGGCGCCGCGCGGCAGCGGGGCCGGCAGATCGGGCAGCCAGACGCCCAGCAGGTCGTACGTCCAGACGTTGGCGCCGCCCGCGCCGGTGGTCGCGGCGGTCCCGAGGACGGGGCCGAGCCCGTTGTCCGCGAAGCCGGCCGCGAAGATGTCGGCGGCCGAGTAGGTCAGCGCGTCGACGATCAGCACCTTGGGCCCCGGGTAGCGCGGCAGCCCGTCGGCGACCGCCTCCGGGTCGGTCAGCGGGAACGCCTGCGAGTACGGCTCGCCGCTCTCCACCGCGTCCCGGATCGAGTGCGCCCACGGGCGGAACGCCGGGTTGGCGCGGGCCAGGGCGAGCGCGGTGCGGGTGGTCGGTAGCGAGAACCGGACCGGCTCGACGGGGCCCGCGCCCAGCACCCGCAGGGCGGCCTCGGCGGCCAGGATGTTGCCGCCCGGGTTGCCGCGGACGTCGATGATCAGGCCGTCCGCCGGCGCGCCCGCCGCGATCGCCGCCACCTGCTCGGCGAACCGCCGCGCGCTCGCCACGTTGAACGAGAAGACGCGCAGGTACCCGTACGGGCGGCGGCCGCGTGTCCTGCGGTACGCGAGGACGTCCCGGGGCGTCCGGGCGGCCGAGCGGCGGGCCGGGGGTGGCGCGAACAGCGCCCGCTTGGCCTGGCGGGTCGCCTCGTTGCCCGCGTCGATGCCGAGGTGGGTGCCGAGCGTGGGCACCGGGTCCTGGTGCCGCCCCCGGCGCCGGTCGGCCGCGCGCACCCGCCACGGCACCCGGGTCTCGCCCGGCCGCCCGTCCGGGGTGCGGTAGGTGAGCAGGACCCAGCGCTCGTCGGGCGGGGGAGCGGTCCGCAGCGGGCGCAGCGTCAGCGACTCCAGACCGCGGGCGAGGCGCGCGTCCGGGCTGCAGCCCACCTGCGCGGCCGCACTGCGCTCGATGGCCCGCTCCACCGGGACCCCGTTCCACAGCTCCAGTTCGACCCCGGCGTCGAAGTCCGCGTGCCGCAGCGAGTCGTCGATCCGGGAGACCGGGTAGTGCGGCACGCCGTCCTCGTCCCGGTAGGTCTCCACCAGGAAGCCGAGCACGGCGACCTGCCCCCGGTACGGGTCGGGGAGCTGGTAGCCGGTGTGCAGATCGCGCAGGTCCCGGAAGACGGCGGCGAGTTCGCCGTGGAACTGGAGCTCGCTGAGGTCGGGCACCCGCCGCTCCAGCAGCCGCAGCCGCTGGACCGGGTCGGTGGCGTAGCGCGCCCGCTTGAGCGGGAGGTGGACGTACAGCTCCTCGATCAGCACCCGGGCGGCGGCCAGCAGCCGGTAGCGGTCGGCGGTCGGCAGCGGGTCGGCGGCGGCCCCGGCCAGGAAGGCGTCCAGCCCGGTGGAGTCCGGCAGCGCGCGGACCGGGGCGAGGACCCGCGCGCTCACGGGTAGCGCGCCTTCAGACGCTGCAGCTCGGGGATCCCGCTGCGGTCCAGGGCGGCGAAGAAGGCGGCGTCGTGGGTCAGCGCGTCCGGCTCCGGGACGACCAGCCCGGCCGGGAGGTCGTCGGTGCCGGCCAGCGCGGCCGCCTCGCCCTCGGGCATGTCGCCGAACAGGGCGAGCGGCGCGTCGGGGTCGTCGAGCGGGCCGCCCCAGGCCGCCAGCGCGTCCTGGGCGTCGCGCCAGGCGGCCTGCGGGTCCTGGCGGACCCTGGCCAGCGCCCGCTTGACCGCGGGCCAGTCCGGGCCGTCCAGGGCCACCCGGCGGCGCAGTCCGGGCGCGGGCTCGATCGCGCTGGTGGCCGCGGCACCGGCGGCCGTCATCAGCGCCCGCGTCCCGTAGCGCGGCCGGCCCCGGACGACGACCAGCAGGACGTTCCGCTCGGTCGCGTCGACGACGGCGCGGTACACGTCCTGGCCGGCCTGGCGGCGCTCCAGCACCAGCAGGTCGGCGGCGCTGCCGGCCGCCAGGCGCCCCACCTGCGGCCCCCAGGCGGTGGCCAGCGCGTCGCCGGGGTTGGCGGTGACGAGGTCGCACAGCGCGCGGTCGTCGAAGTGGCCGCCCAGCTCGTGCTGGTTGAGGCCGTCGGCCACCTTGAGCTCGCCCAGCACGTGCTTGGTCCCCGACGGCGACCAGTCGGAGCCGAGCGCGATCCGCAGCCCCTGCGCGGCCGCCGCGACCACGTCCGTCGTCTCGCGGTAGAGCCAGAGGTTGGAGAACGGCGACCACACCACGGTGCCCCGCTCGGCCGGGTCCACCGCCGTCACGGCGCCCTGCCAGGCGGCGAACTCGGCGGGCGTGAGCGCGGTGCCGTGCACGCAGACCAGGCCCGGCCGCAGGCACGGCGCGAGGTCCGCGAACTCGCGGTGCACGTGCGACACCGGCTTCGCCGGGTCCGGCTCCGCGGCGCGCCGCCCCTCCGCGACGTGGTAGATCAGCACCCGGGTGCCGTCGAGCTTCGACGCCGTCTCCGCGCGCAGCACCTCGGCGTCCTGCTGGAGCGCCGAGGTCAGCACCATGTCGCGCCCCGCCGGCAGCTTCTCGGTGTCGACGATCCGCACCGGCCCGCCGTCCAGCGGACGGGTCGAGCGCGGCGCGCCCTGGACCGAGGTCGTCCCGCCGACCAGCGCCTTGACCCCGACGTACGCGAGCAGCTCCGCGGGCGCGGCGTGGCCGAGCACCTTGGCGGGCCAGGTGACGGTGCTCGCGTAGTCGGGCGCGTGCCGCTCGTCCACCCAGCGGTCGTGGTGCAGGTACGGGACGCCGACCGCCTCCCAGAGCGGCAGCGTGTGGTAGGCGAGGTGGCCGTGCAGGTCGACCAGGCCGGGCAGGACGAGCGCGCCGGTCGCGGTGAGGTCGACCACGGGGGCGGCGGCGAACCCGGTCGGCGCCGGCTGCTCGGCGGGCTGGACGGCGGCCAGCCGGCCGTCGTCGCCCACGTACACCGCGCCGGGGTCCAGGACCCGGTGCTGCTCGTCGAAGGTGACGACGGTGCCGCGCAGGACGAGGGCCATCAGTCCGGCGCCTTCCAGACCAGGGTGTGTCCGTCGTCCGGAGTCGGGCGGCCGACCGAGTTCTGCAGCCCCGTGCCCTTGGCGCGCACCCACGCGTCGTCCCCCAGGAACGCCGGCGCGCCGAACGGCAGGTCGCGGCGGGGGATCGGACGGTAGTCGGCCTCCGCGAAGGCGTCACCGTAGTTCGGGCCGGTGTTGTCGCCGTCCTCGTCCGGCCCGACGGCGGCGCGCAGCGTCGTGACCGCCGCGCGCCAGCCGTCCAGCAGCGCCACCGGGTCGTGGCTGGACGGGTGCGGCACCTTCACCAGGACCGCCTGCTGCGGCCGGCCGTCCCACAGCCGCACCGCCTCCTGCGCCATGAACCCCATCGCCACCACGGCCTGCAGACCCGGGCCGACCGCCGAGCTGAACACCTCGTTGCGCCACTGAAGTTGGGCGGCGTCCGCGAGCCGGTCCTTCATCGCCTCGGCCCGCGAGGGGTGCACCGCGTACGCCCACCCGTTGAGGCAGACGTAGGAGCGGGTCAGGCCCAGCTTCCCCAGGAACCCCTGCACCCGCTGCCCGGCGTCGCCGACCAGGCTGCGCCCGGCGATCCGCTCGGTCGGCCCCGGATCCGAGGCCACCACCAGCACCCGCGCCGAGCCGTCCAGCCGTCCCCGGTAGAAGACCGGCCCCCAGTCGAACCAGAACGCCTGCGCGTCGGGCGGGTCGGGCACCCGCCCGAACAGCTCCGCGAACACGTCGGAAGGCCCCCGGTCGAACTCCGCCATCGCCCACCACCTCCTCAGCGGCGGCCACCCGGGCACCGGCGCTCACGGGGCACGTCGGCCGTTGCGGTGTCCCTCCCAATGCACCACACCACCCCCGCCCCCGCAAACGGGGCCCCGCCGCCGGGGGCGCCGGCTCAGGGCAGGTCGGTGCGCGGGTCGAGGGCCCAGTGGTTGGAGCGGAGGACCCGGTCGCCGAAGGGGGTGTCCTGCGTGCCCAGCAGGCGGAAGCCCAGGCTGCGGCAGATGCCGTTGGACGGGGCGTTGGTCGTCGCCGGGTAGGCGTGCACGAGGCCCCAGCGGCCGTCCCCGCGGGCCTGCTCCAGCAGTGCGCGCACCGCCCGCTTGCCGAGGCCCCGGCCCTGGAACTCCGGCAGGACCATCCACCCGATCTCGGAGTCCGGCTCGTCGCCCTCCCCGGCCGGCCACAGGTTGACGGTCCCGGCGACCACCTCGGGCCGCGCCGGGTCGGGCACGATCATCCTGATCCAGTCCGTGCCAGCCGCCACCCGCCCGATGTCGCGGCCGACCCTCGCGGCCATGCCCTCCCGGGGTTGCGGCCCGCCCAACTCGGCCATCATGACCGGGTCGCACCGCATCCGGACGTACGCGTCGACGTCGCCGTACCCGACATCGCGAAGCAGCATCTGTGATCACCCTTCACTCGTGGCCGCACAGGTGTTTCCTCCGATCATGGCCGATTCCGCGAGCGCGGGGCAGACGGCCGGGAGGCGGATCCCTACGCTGGGCGTCCATGTCCACCCCCACATCGGCGACCAGGCCTGCGCGCCTCGTCGCGGCACTGATGCTGTTCCTCGGCCTGATGGGCTTCGGCGGGCAGGCCTTCGCGGTGTCCGACCCCACGCCGCCGTACTTCGCGCTGAGCGTCGACGACACGACGCTCACCCCGGGCCAGGGCGCCACGCTGTCCGTGACCTTCACCAACCGCCAGGCCACCCCGGTGACCTTCCTCTACGCCACGGTGTTCGCCTCCGAGTGGGGCTCGCCGCCCTCCACGGCGGTCCACCGGGAGATCACCGGATGCTCCGGCGCGAGCTGGTGCGACTTCGGGCCCACGAGCGTCCGTTTCAACCTGGTCGCACCGTCGGTTCCCATCGCCCCCGGAGACAGCCGCACCGTGACCCTGCCCTTCCGGTTCACCGCGGATTCGGACTGCACCGCCGGGGCCCTCGTGGGCTTCCACGTCTACTACTTCTACTACGAGTACGCCCAGGGCACCTACCAGGGCGGCGAGGTCCCCAACCCGCCCGCCGTCAGCTCCCTGGTCTGCCCGCCCGCACCGTAGCGCCGCGGCCGTCGGGGGCGGGCGCGCCGGAAGGCCAGCGCACGCCCCCGTGCGGGTCGTTCAGCCAGGCGAACTGGCCCTCCCCGGTGACGGTGAGCCCGTAGGCGCCCGGCTCCGGGCGGCCGAGCGACTCCCACTGCGACCAGGCGAGCAGCACCTCGTCGCCGATCCGCCGCGCACCGCCCTGCCGGAGGACGGACCGGCCGCCGTCCACGGCCGAGAAGGACGCCCACGAGGCGGCGCCGTCGTGGAGCCAGGTGGTGGCCGCCCCGTGCTCGTCGTGCCCGGTGGCGAGCACCGCGTCGGGCACGGCCACCCGCAGCGCGAACCGCAGGTCCCGGTCGTCGTGCAGCGGGGCGGGGTCCCGGGCGACCAGCTCGCGCACGTCGGCCGGGACCCGCCGCTGGGCCGGGAGCGCCGCCGGCGAGGGGTCGTTGCGGTCCGCCATGAACCGGCCGAGGCCCAGCACCCGCCCGGACGCGCTGCGCCCGTCGGCGGCGACGGTGAGCGCGACGTGCCCGAGCCGCCCCCACGGGTGGACGATCCGTCCGCCCGGCCGGGTGGCCGCGATCCAGGTCCACGGCACGCGCTCGACGGCGTACCCGGCGATCACCCGGTCGAAGCGGCCGCCGTCGGGCGGGGTGGTGGTGGCGTCGGCGGTCAGGACCTCGACGCCCAGGCCGACGGTCGCCAGCCGGTCCCGGGCGAAGGCGGCGAGGCCGGGGTCGATCTCGGTGGACACCACCCGGCCCGGTCCGGCGCGCCAGGCGGCGAGTGCGGCGTTCCAGCCCTGCCCGCCGCCGACGTCCCAGACCCGGTGCCCGGGTTCCAGCCGCAGCGAGTCCAGCATGTCGACCACCACGCCCTGGGCGGAGAGGCTGGAGGAGGGCAGCCCGCCGGAGACCTGGGTGACGGCGGCCGCGTCCTGGCTCCCGTACAGCTCGTCGGCCCAGCCCTCCGGGTCCGTCCGCCGGTCCACGGGCGCGTACGCGCGGCCGTCCCAGCGCCACAGCCGCGTCGGCGCGAAGAGGTCCCGGGGCAGGTCGGACACGGCCTCGCGCAGCCACGGGGCCCGCTCGGGCCAGTCCCCGCGGACGTCCATCGCCTCGTCGAGCGACGCCCGCCGCTTCGCCAGATCCACGGGCCCATCCTCGCCGCCGGGCCCGGTGGGCGGCAGAGGAGTGCGGAAGCGCGCCCGGGGCGCGCGGGGAGTCGGCCGCCGTCCGGCGTGGGAAGTCGGCCGGTCCGACGTTCCGCTCCGGGCGGTGCTCACCGCGTGTCCTGCCCGTGGCCCTCGGGCAGCGCCGGGGTGGAGGTCCGGATGCGGAGGGGCCTCGGTGGGAGGACGGGGCCGGTCGGTCCGTACGGCAACGGATCGACCGGCCCCGCCGGCCGGGGCCGGGAGGTGTGCGCCTCCCGGCCCCGGGGTTCACGGGTTCACGCGTGCTCGGGTCAGCAGGGAACCGGGGTGCTGACGGAGACCGGGGACGGGAACCAACCGAACTTGGACACGCTGAAGGTGCCGCTGACGACGTTGTTGCACGGGACGGTGCTGCTCGGGCCGTTGACGGTGACCGTGCTGGCGAGGAAGTTCACGTTCTGGTTGACCGAGCCGAGCGAGGCGCCGCCGACGACCTGGCCGGAGATCGTGGTGGAGAGGGTCTGCCACTGCGGCGGGAAGTCGGGGGTGGGCGGGCCGGCCAGCGCGATGCGGCCGAGGAACTGGACGCTGGTGCCGGTGATCGCGGCGCAGACCTGGGTCATCAGACCGCTCTGCAGCGACCACGGGCTACAGGTCTCGGTGGTGGCGGTCGTGGTGGCGGTACTGGTGGTGGCGGCCTGGGCGGGGACGGCCATCAGCAGGCCGGCGGTGGCCGTGCCGGCCGCGATCAGGGTCAGCCCCTTGATCGAACGTCGGTTCATCGGGTGTGCTCCTTCACTCGGTGGTGACCCGGCGTGGGGACATCGCCGGGACGAGTCCTGCCATTGCATAAGTGATATTTCACATGTGCAATGGCATGAGTGTGCCTCAGGTTCGAGTGTCAGGTGAGGTTTTTGGGGTGGAACTGGTGAGTCGGGCCTGAATATGACATTGGATGGCGAGATCGCGTCGTGCCTGTCGGTGGCCGTGGGCGGCCGTGGGCGGCGGGGGGCCGGCTCGGCCGACCTCCCGCGCCGCCCGTGGGGGCCGGGCGGCGTCAGTCCCGGATGACCATCACGCCGCAGGCGGTCATGAACAGCCAGCCGAGGGCCGGGATGGCCAGGAGGGCGGCGACCGGCAGCTGCGCCGTCATGATGACGAGGCAGCCGAGCATCGCGGTGCCGGCGGTGAAGCCGCCCATGACGGTGGCGAAGGAGAGCACCACGGAGCCCTCCTGCACCCAGGTCAGGGCCGTGATCGTGAGGGCCGCTCCCAGTCCGGCCAGGAGGGCCACCTTGAGGGAGGAGAGCCAGGGCGTGCCGGGGTTCGGGCTGCGGTGCCCGCCGGAGGCGACCTCGACCACCCGCCCCCGGAAGGTCGTCACGGCCACGTCCGTGCCGACCTTCGCGGCGCGGTAGAAGTCCCGGTCGACCTCGTAGCGGTGTCCGGGGGCCGTCTCGCGCGCCACCGTCACGTAGTAGGTGGTTCCGTCGCCCTCCACGGTGTGCCGGTTCGTCACCTTGCCGGTCTCGCGCCGTGCGCAGTCCGTGCCGGGGGTGTGCTCCGCCGAGCCGCACACCGGCGCGGAGCGGTAGGCGTTCGCCACGTCGTTGGCGTCGAGGAACCAGCGGAAGCCGAGAACGGTGGTGGCCAGTCCGGCCGCGAGGAGCAGACCCGCCACCAGCAGGCGGGCGGCCCTCGCCCTGGTGGGCCGGGACCGGGCCGACGGCTTCGCGTCCATGATCAGAGCGTTCATCGCAACCCCCATCGATCGTGTCCACGGGCACCTCCCCGGTGCCCAGGAGGGATGGTTTCAGGCGGCGGCCGGGAGGGGCAGGGCGCGAACGCTCCTGTAGCGAAGTTGTGGATGTTCCGCCCGGAGGGGCGGCCGGCCCGCTCATGAGGGGCCCGCTCATGAGGGTCTGGTCACGCACCCGGCGGTGGTGCAGACTGGGCGTCGCTTCGTGCGCATCCCATTCCGGATGTGCACATTCTGTTGAGGGGGGCCTGATGGAACGTCGTACGGTTCTGCGTGGTCTGGTGGGTCTGCCGGTCGGGGCGATGGCGGTCGTCTCCGCCGCCCGGCCGGCCTGGGCGGACTTCACCACGACGGTGAAGCCCCAGACGCAGTGGGGGACTTGGGAGGGCTGGGGCACCTCGCTGTCCTGGTGGGCCAACCAGCTCGGCCCCCAGACGGACCTGGCCGATGTGCTGTTCAGCCGGAACACCGTCCAGTTCCTGGGGCAGGCGGTCCCGGGGCTGGGCATGAACGTGGTCCGCTACAACGCCGGCGGCTCGGGGACGAACAGCATCGGCGGCAGGACGATGCAGCCCGTGGCGACGCTGGACGGTTTCAAGCAGATCGAGGGCTACCAGCTCGACTGGTACTCGGCGGACCCGGGGTCGTCCAGCTGGAACTGGAACGCAGACGCGCACCAGCGGGACATGATGTGGCTGGCCCGGGACCGCGGCGCCGACAAGTTCGAGCTCTTCAGCAACTCGCCGATGTGGTGGATGCTGACCAACGACGATCCGCGCGGCGCGGCGAGCGGCGGCGTCTGCAACCTGCGGGCCGACAACTTCGGCCGCCATGCCGCCTACCTGGCGACGATCGCCCGGTACGCCCACGACCACTGGGGCATCGACTTCACCTCCGTCCAGCCGGTGAACGAGCCGGGCGCCCAGTGGGGCGGGTACGCGCCGGGGCAGCTCGGCGGGCAGGAGGGCTGCCACTACGACGCGGCCCAGGTGGCCGAGCTCATCCGGCTGACCCGGGGCCAGCTGGACGCGCGCGGCCTGCAGTGGATGATGGTGGCGGGCCTCGACGACTGGGGCGTCGGCGCCGCGGCCCACAACTGGAAGAACACCTCCGTCTTCGACGCCGCCACCCGGGCCGCCGTCGGCCGGGTGAACGTCCACGGCTACGACTTCGACGGCGACCGCGACGCGCTGTACCAGGCCGTGGCGGCGGACGGCAAGAACATCTGGATGTCCGAGTACGGCGACGGCGACATCAGCGGCCTGACGCTCGCCCGGAACCTCAACTACGACCTGCGCTGGCTGCACCCCACGGCGTGGGTCGCCTGGCAGATCCTCGACTGGGAGAGCTACGGGCCGATCACCCTCACCAGCGGGGTGATCAAGTCGGTCAACCCGAAGTACTACGTGCTGGCCCAGTACATGCGGCACATCCGCCCGGGCATGACGATCATCGACGCGGGCCACCCCGACGCCGTCGCGGCCTACGACCCGGTGAACCATAAGCTGGTCATCGTCGCCGTGAACTACGGCGAGGGGCAGTGGCTCAGGTTCGACCTGTCCCGCTTCACCAACCCCGGACAGGACGGGTCCCTGATCCCGCGGTGGGCCACCGGGACGGACGCCGGCGGCGAGCGCTACCAGCACCACCCCACGGACACCGTGCTGCACGGCAACGCGTTCTGGTCCTACTTCAACGCCCGCACCGTGCAGACCTTCGAGCTCTCCGGGATCTACCTGTAGGTCCGCCTCCGCTGACCTCCGCTGACCTCGGCCGGCCTCTCCCGGCCTCTCCCGACCCGACGCGGTGCCGGCGCGGCCCGTACAACCGGGCTCCGTCGGCAGCGCAGGGGGACTCCGGCCGACCCCGGAGTCGTCTGGGTGCCTCCGGTCAGAAGTCCCAGGTGATCGCCGTGGCGGCGGCGGTCGCGGTCAGCCAGAGGAGGATCGGGAGCACCAGGAGGAGGGCGGGCGGCATCGGCACCGACACGAAGGTGAGGGAGGAGATGAACGCGAGGGCGAGGACGGGTCCGCCGGCGCCCGCGAACCGGGTCAGTCCCGGGCCCAGCCGTGACCAGGTCAGGCCGTGGGTGACGAGTGCCGATCCCAGGGCGGTCAGGAAGGGGACTCCGAAGGAGACCAGGTAGGACACGTCCAGGTTGTCCTGGCGGTGCCCTTCGTAGGTGAGCGCGGCCACCCGCCCCCGGAAGACCGTCAGGTCCACGTCCGCGCCGATCCGCACCCTGTCGTAGAAGGCCTCGGCGACCTCGTAGCCCCGGGCCGGGGCCGCCCGCCGCGCCACCGTCACGGTGTGGCCGCCCTCCGGGTCGGCCGAGCCGGGCCCGGCTCCGGGGTGGACGTCCTTGGCCGTCACCCGACCCGTCTCGTGCCGCACGCAGTCCGTGCCGGGCCGGTGCGCCGCCGCACCGCACGCCGGGGCGTTGCGGTAGGCGTACACCCGGATGTCGGCCTGGGCGAACCACACGAAGCCCGCCACGGTGGCGGCCAGTCCCACCAGGACGAGCAGCGCCGGCGCCAGCCACGGGGCGCCCGCCCCGAGAAGCCGCACCCGGCCCGGCGGCATCGCCCTCGAACCCCGAGCGTTCATCGCAACCCCCTGCGAACGCCGTCCACGGACACCTCCCCGATGCCCAACGGAAATGCTCCCAGGGCGGCGACCGACGAGGGAGCAGGACGCACGAACCTGTCGCGAAGCCGTCGACGTTCCGGCCGGCCCAGTGGACCGGAACGCGCCGACGGCCCGGCGCGGGGGCGGCGGGCCGTCGGTGGGTGGGGGAGGGGGTCAGCGGACCTCGCGGTGGCGGATCAGGAGCCAGGTCGCGGCGACGAGGGTGAGGGCGAGGGCGGTGATGGCGAGGGTGGCGGGCCAGGGGGCGAGGATGGCGGAGGCGTCCTCGCAGAGGCCGTCGGGGGTGCACGTGGGCGGGGCGGGGGGCTTCAGCTCGGTCGCGGAGGGGAGCAGGACGGTCAGGGTCCAGGGCTGGAGGGCCTTCAGGCTGTTGCGGACGACGGCCTCCGCGAAGAGGACGTAGACGAACACCGTGGCGAAGGGGATGACGGCGCTCCGTGCGGCCCAGCCGAAGGAGGTGCCGAGCGCGCCGAGGGCGGCCACGACCAGGGTGCCGCGCAGTGCCGCCTGGAGCATGTCGGCGACCCAGGCGGCGGTGACGCCGTCGGCCGTTCCGCGGGTGAGTGCGGTGACGACCGCGGCGGTTCCCACGATCGCCATGACCGCGAGGGCGAGGAGGACGCCGGCCAGTGCGACCACGGAGACCCGGGCGAGCAGGAGCCGGTGCCGGCGCGGTTCGGCGAGGATCCAGACGTTCGCCGCCCGGCTCTGCCAGTCCGCGCCCCCGAGCGACGCGCCCAGGATGAACAGGATGCAGGCGGTCACCGAGGTCGCGACCGTCAGGTCGTCGGGCAGGGCGTCGGTCAGGAGGTAGCGCGGGTCCGTGTAGAACTGGCCCGCGTCGACGAGGGAGCCGTCCACGCCCATCCGGGCTATCAGGTCGGCGCGCCGGCGTTCCGCCGCCGCCTGCGCGGCTGCCAGGTCCGTGTTGTGCGTGAGCCAGAGGTGGACGCCGTAGCAGACGGCGAGGAGGGGCCCGACCGCGGCGGTGATCCTGAAGACCCTGGCGCTGCGCAGCCATTGGCCGGACACCGCGAGGAGTCGGCCTGCCGGCGGTGCGCCGCGGACGGTCGCCGGCGCGGGGGGGCTCGGGTGGGTCGTCATCATGCTCCGCTTTCCGGCTTCGTCCCGTCGCCCGAGACGCTGGCGAGGAACAGTTCTTCAAGGCTCGGGCGGTGCCGTTGGACTTCCAGCGGCGTCCGCCCGGCGTGGACGAGCACCTCGATGGCCTTGTTCACGGGAATCCCGCGAACCTCCAGGACGCCGTCCTCGGAGGCCTCGGCGGTCGCGCCGGCCTCGCGCAGGACGCCCGCGCTGCTGTCGGGGTCGAGGCAGCTGATCAGGGCCCGGTCGTGCTGCGGCGTGATGAGCTCGTCGACGCGGCCGGACAGCAGGGTCCGGCCGGCCTCCACGACGACGACGCTGTCGCACACGAGTTGTGCCTCGGAGAGCAGATGGGAGGAGAGGATCACGGTGCGGCCCTCGTCCCTGAGCTGCCCGAGCAGGGAGCGGAGCCAGCGGATGCCCTGGGGGTCGAGGCCGTTGGCGGGCTCGTCGAGGACGACCAGGGCGGGATCGTGGACGAGGGCGAGGGCGATGCCCAGCCGCTGGCGCATGCCCAGGGAGTAGCCCGTGATGGACTCGTCCGCGCGCCCGGCCAGGCCCACGCGTTCCAGGGTGTCGGACACGCGGTGGCCGGGCAGGCCGGCCAACGAGGCGACGTGGTGCAGGAAGTGCCGGGCGGTCAGCCCGCGCGGAACGGGGGAGGACTCGATCAGCGCCCCCACCGAGCAGGAGATCTCCGGTAGTTGCCGCGGCACCTCCCGGCCGAGCACCGTGATCGTCCCGCTGTCGGCGCGGGTCATCCCGAGCAGGCAGCGCAGGGCCGTGGTCTTGCCGCTGCCGTTCGGCCCCAGCAGTCCCAGGACCTCGCCCGCCCGCGCCGTCATGCTGAGCCCGTCGAGGGCCGCCCGGCGCCGCCCGCCGCGGCCGTAGAACTTGGTGAGCCCGTGGAGTTCGACCGTCATCCAGTCGCTCCGCCGCCCGCGGTCTGTCCCTGGGCGGCGAACAGCGGAGCCCCGAGCGGCCGGCGGTCCCCGCTGAAGACCGCGCAGACCACGCGCCGTTCGCCGGAGGCCCAGGCCTCCTCGCCGACGGGCGTGACAGGGAAGAGGCTCAGGCGCCCGGTGGGGCGCTTGTCCTTGAAGACGGCGTTGGCGAGCTTGTCGCTGCAGAAGGGCACGAGCGACTTGACCATGGTGTCCTGCTTGCCCGGATAGGCCCCGCCGGCCGCGGCGTACTCCAGGGCGGGCGAGAGGACCTCGTACATGTGGGGGCTGTCGCAGGGCACGGTGGCGACGTTCTTGCCGTCCTTGAGCTCCTCGCCCGAGAAGCACTGCCCGGGCGTGAGGTCGTACCAGGCGATCAGCTTCGGCTCCGCGGTGGCGGTGGTCGTCGCGTAGGGCATCGTGTCGGCCGCCGGCGGCTCGGACTGCTTCGTCTCCCCTCCCGAGCAGCCGGACACCGCCGCGACGAGCAGCCCCGTTGCACACAGGAGGCCTCGACGGTGGCTCTTTTTCAAAACCTTCACAACTCACCCCACTTGACGACCGGGTCACACGAAAAGAAGGTTCGGGACGCAGGGGTGGTCGTTTCGCCCCCGCGCCCCGAACCTTTCACACCTTAGGCGATTCGGGGCGCGGCGACAGTCGTTTCGTCGTCGAATCCCGAATCGGTCACGCTTTAGCGGAAACGGCTAGCACTGCTTGATGCCGTAGAAGGTGTCCCAGGTGTCCCCGTCGCTGCCGCCGTCGTTGTCGGCGTACCAGTACCAGACCTTGGCGGTGTCGATGGCGCCGACGTAGTGCCTGCCAGTGTTGTGGGAGTGGCCCTGGGCCTGGCTCGGGGCCTCGGCGCCGGAGCCCTTGTTGATGGTGATGGTGGTCGCGTTGCAGGCCGTGCTCGCCGACGCGGTGGGGGCCGCGGCGAGCACGCCGCCGGCCGCCATGCCGACGGCCAGGAGCACACCCGAGGCCTTGAGCTTCATTCCCATAGTTTCCCCTCGAATTGAGTCGGAACTCGTATCGCTGTCGCGACATCAGGAACGTTAACGATCGATGTCGCGGAAAGTAAAGCGATTACCAACTCTGGAATTTCGATCACGATCATGTTTTTCCGCAGATATCGGAACTGTGGTGATGAAGTGCCATGAGGCGGCATGTTTCGGGCGCGACAAAACGGTCAGCCGTCCCACCAGCCCCTTCGTCAACTCCGGGATGTAACCTTTCGGCCACCTGAGCGGTTTCCAGACTTTCCCTTGCCTTGGTTGAACCGGGGGGTGGGGGGTCGGGTCCGGCGCGGCATCGACGGGGGGCGTGCATTCGGGATCCCACGGCGGAACGCCGAAGGCCCGCCGCAGGGAAGCGGCGGGCCTTCGGTGGATGCCGTATTTGGATGTCGCGGCGCGCGGACGGGACTTCGCCGCCCCTGCGTCGTCCGAGTCCGTCGGTCAGTCGTTCCAGGTGGCCACAGTGAAGGCGGCGGTCGCGGTCAGCCAGAGGAAGGCGGGGAGGGCCAGGAGGAGGACGGGTGTCAGCGGAAGCCAGACGAGCGCGAAGCAGCCGAAGAAGGCGAAGACGACGGCGAGGGCGCCGACGGCGGCGAAGCGGGCCGCTGCCGGGCCCAGCCGGGGCCAGCTCAGGCCGTGGGAGGCGGTCGCCGAGCCCAGGCCGACCAGGAGGGCCACCCCGAGGAGGACGGGGAAGGACGCGTTCGGGTTGTCGGCGCGGTGTCCCTGGTAGGTGAGCGCGGCCACCCGCCCCCGGAAGATCGTCAGGTCCACTGTCGTGCCGATTTCCACGTCCTGGTGGAAGGCCGCGCCGACCTTGTAGCTCCGGGTGGGGGCCGCCTCGCGGGCCACGGTGACGGTGAGGCTGGCGGCCGGGTCGCCGGCGGCGGGACCGGCGCCGGCGTGGACGGCCTTGGCCGTCACGGTGCCCGTCTCGATCCGCACGCAGCCTGTGGCGGGCTGGTCGGCCTTCGCGCTGCACGGCGGGGCGGAGCGGTAGCCGTACACACGCAGGTCGGCACCGGCGAACCAGGTGAAGCCGAGCACGGTGGCGGCCAGTCCGGCGAGGATGAGTAGGGCCGGTATCAGCGCGCGGGCGACGGCCTTGGGGGGCCGGGGTCGGTTTGGCGGCCTCGCGTCCGTGATCCGAGCATTCATCCGGTGGATTTGGCGAAGTCGACGAAAGCCTGCCAGGCGGGAGCGTCGAAGGTGAGGTGGGGTCCGGTCTTGTTTTTGGAGTCGCGGACGTGGATCGTGCCGAGGGTCTTGGCGATCTCGACGCAGGCAACATCCTCGTTGGTGCTGTGGCTGCTCTTGAACCAGGTCAGCTCGGTCATGGGATCAGGATGCGCCGAGGGCCCGTCGCTGGGAAGCGGCGGGCCCTCGGGGTGGTGGTGTTTCAGACGTTGGCGTTCGCGGCGAACTTCACGAACGCGTGCCAGGCGGCCGGGTCGAAGGCCAGCTGGGGGCCGCTCTTGTCCTTGGAGTCACGGACGTGGACGGTGCCGGGGGTCTTGGCGATCTCGACGCACTGGGCGCCCTCGTTGCTGCTGTAGCTGCTCTTGAACCATGCGAGTTCGGCCATGCCTACCGCTCTCCCAGAATCTGCTCGATCAAGGCCAGGGACTCCCTCATGGTGAGCGCCTGCCCCCTGAGGGTGCCGTACCGTGCCGCCATCTTACGGATTTCATCCGGATCCGTGATCAGCCTGTTCACGTGCTGCACCTCGACGTAGGCGATCTGCGGGCGGCCGTTCGGCGTGAGGAGGGCGAACGAGCCACCCATGCCCGCGTTCTCGGTTCGGTCGAGCGGCATGATCTGCAACTCCAGGCCACGGATCTCGGCGACCTTGAGCAGGTGCTCCAGCTGGGCGCGGTGGACGTCCCACCCGCCCAGAGGTCGGCGCAGGGCGCTCTCGTCGATCACCCACGTCATGACCGGTAGCGGCCAGCGGCTGAGGATCTCCTGCCGCGCCATCCGCGCAGCCACCCACGAGTCGACCTGTTCGACGGAGAGCCACGGCCGACGCATGTCGTACAGTGCCCGAGCGTGCGCCTCGGTTTGGAGTAGTCCCGGAATGTGCAGGCTGCTGTACTCGTGGATCTCGATGGCCTTCGACTCCTCGGCCGTGAAGGCCTTGGAGAAAGCCGGGTGGCGCTCGCTGATCCGGATCTTCGCCTTCATCACGTCGTCCGCGACGACCTTCAGCGCCCCGCCTGCACCCACGGCGTCGTCGACCTTCGCCAGGATCTCGATCCTCGGCGTCCGCTTCCCCCGCTCGACCGCGCCGAGCATGTCCTCGCTGTAGCCGATGATGTCGGCCAGTTCGCGCTGCGTCAGCCCCGCCCGCTCGCGGAACATCTTCATCAACTTCCCCACGGCACTGTAGAACTCGGCCACCCCGTCCGAGTTCTCCGCCGTCTCCCCGTCGTCGAAGACCGTGCGCTCGACGCCACCCGCCATGGGAATCACCCCTGCTCATACGTGCTTGCGACCGAATGATCCGAGCCGCCCCGACCGGACGACCCTCCGCGTCCGCACAAGCACGCTCCGTGCCTGCCCGACTCGTGGTCAGCGTACGTCCGGGCCGCCAGGATTTTCCCCATGACGACCGAAATCCCGCTCGACAACCCCCGTCGGCACACCGTCACGCTCGCCGCCACGCCGAAGGGTGCCCGCCTCTGTCGGGGCATCGCCAGAAGCCAACTCACCGTCTGGGGAGTCGATTCCGCGTTCGGGGAACCGTTCCACTCCGCGCTGATCATCGTGGCGGAGCTGGCGTCGAACGCGATCCGGCACGGTCGCGTCGCGGGGCGCGGATTCGAGCTGCACCTCTGCCTCACCACCCTTGTGCGCCGGGGCGCCACCCTGCGGATCGAGATCTCCGACTGCCGGGGCGACCGCTTCCCCGTCCTCCCTACCCTCCCGCCGGCCCGCAGTTCGGACGCTCAGTCCGGCCGGGGGCTCGTCCTGATCGACGCCCTCGCCGACCGCTGGGGCGCGGTGCCCCGCCACCCCAGCGCCAAGACCGTCTGGGCCGAGCTCGACCTCGCAGATGCGCGCTGAACCTCGCCACAGCGGGCCGCCGCCGTCCGCCGTCGCCGGAAGCGCCGTGTTCGGCACCGTGCTCCCGTTCGTGCTGCTGCTCGCCCTGCTGGCGTGGGCCTACCCCCTCACCGCCCGCCACCACGGCCATCACCCGCACCCCGCGCCCCTCCCCGTCTCCACCGTGACCGCCGCCACGCCCCGTTGACTCCGGCCGACCGCGCACGGGCGCGTCAGTGGCTGGGAGGTGCTCACCCGATGGGGTGATCGGGGTGTGGAAGAGTGCGCCCCGGAGGGCGGGTTGGGGCAATCTCGTGGCGTCCTAACTATCTGCCTACAAAAGGAAGTTCATCATGCGTCGACGTCTTCGCAGAGCCTCGGTCGCAGCGGCCGCCGCAAGCGCGGTGATCGCCGCGACCGGGGCGGTGACAGCGCCCGCGGCCTACGCCGGGACCGCCGCTCCGGCGGCCGCGGAAACCAAGGTGTTCAGCTCTTCCGGCACGGTCGACTTCCCGGTTCCGCCCGGGGTCACGAAGATCGCGGTCGCCGCCCTCGGCGCGGGCGGTGGCGGTGGCGGTGGCGGCGGCGCGAACGTCGGCGAGTGGGGCCGCGCCGGAGGGGGCGGTGCGGGTGGGGGCGGTGGCGCCCTGGTGAGCTGCGTGCTGGACGTCAACAAGGCGAAGACCCTGAGGATCACCGTCGAGGCGGGCGGCCCCGGCCGGGGCGGCGGCAGGGGCGGGCTGTTCCCCACGGGCGGGACGAACGGCAAGGGCGGCGACCCGTCGACGGTCCGGGTCGATGGCTCCAAGAAGGTCTCCGCCGACTGGGGCGGCGGAGGCGGAGGCGGCTGGAACGGATTCACGGGCGGCGGGTCCGGCGGCTCTCCCGCCAACCCCGGGGTGAAGGCGGACAGTCGGTGTGACGGCGCCGGCGCGAGCCTCCAGGACGGCGGCCGGGGCGGCAGCGGCGAGGACGGTGCCTCGGCGAAGAAGGGCGGCCACGGCGGCCAGGGCGGCAACCCCGGATCCAGTCGGCCGCCCGCGGGCTGCCCCGGGACGGCGGGCCGGGGCGGACACGGAGGCAGTGGCGGCACTGTCGCCGACGGCAGCATCAACGACGGCAGGTCGGGACTCGCCGGTCACGCCGGCTGCGTCGTGCTGACCTACACCGCCGGTCCCTCCTGAGCGGTGGACCCCGGTGGAGCGGGAAGTCGGCCCCGCCGACTCCCGCGCTCGCTTGCCGGACGCAGGTCCCGCGCCCGACGTGCGCTGAACGGGGTAAGCCTCGGCTCCCAACCGGGTGACAGAACAGGCGAGTTGCGTTCTTCCCGTGGCGGTTCCGCTGTCGAATGGGCACGAAGCCCTACGCATACGAAAGGTGTTGCGGCAATGACGCAGCAGTACACCCTCCGGGTCAAGAACGGCAATCCGCACGCGACGGGTCAGATGTTCGGCATCTTCACACTGCCGGTGCTGGACTCCGGCCCCCAGGACCCCTTCGCCGTCGCGTGGATCGCGCAGCAGATCGAACCCACGCATGAGTACTCCTGGAACTGGGACCTCACCTGGGCACTGACCTTCGCCCAGACGGGATTCGAGAGCGGCGTGGCGTTCACCGGGGAGGGCAGTCAGGCCGTCGATCCCGACGACGACAAGAAGTGCCGCTGGGTGTTCGACACGGCCCCGCCCCCGCCCGGTGAAAACGCCCCGGACTACGAGTTCGCGGCCCAGCAGGGCCAGCACGACAAGAAGACGATCTGGGTCTCGGACACCGGGAACGTGCTGTACGACCCGGCGGTCTCCGTCGGCATCGGCCTGTCACTCAACAGCGCCGACCCCACCCCGGTGATCGCCGCGCAGGCCGGGCCGCACCTCTCCCAGACGTTCACGCTGACCCCCACCTACTACGTGAAGGCGGGCAACTACAAGCAAGGGGCGATGGCGAGCGTGGCGGACGTCACCACCGAGGCGGCCGTGGTCGACTTCGAGAAGCTCGGCTGCTACGACGCCACCGTCACCCTCAACCCCGACAACACGTGGACCGTCGAGTGCACCCAGGACATCATCACGTGAGCAGTCCGGGCCCCACAGGCAGCACGGTCCTCCAGTGGATGGTCTACGACGGCAGCTCGTGGAGTGATCCCCGGCCCGTTCCGGGAGTGACGAACCCGGGCTGCTACGCCCTGGCGGACTTCAACGCCATCGGACGGCTGGTGTGCGTCTACGCCGGTGAGGGCTCGGAACTCTCCTGGGTCCGGTACAGCGTGGTCGACCAGGAGTGGAGCAAGCCCCACACCGACCCTCGGCACGTGATCGGGTCGCACTGCGGGGCGGCGGAGTACCGGCAGAACCTCTACGTCTTCCATGACGGCGAGGGAGACTTCGCCCTCCAGGTGACCAGGACCTCCGACGGGCAGAGCTGGGGCCCGGACGAGCCGGTGGCCACGCACATCGGATTCGGGCCGGCGGCCACCGCCGTCGGCGATCGCCTGTACTGCGTGTACAGCAGTCCCTACGACGTCCAGTGGACCAGCTTCGACAACGCGTCCTGGTCCCCGGGCCAGTGGCTCGGCCAGGGGTACGACCTTGCCAACCCGCCCGCGCTCGCCCGGTTCCGGAACAAGCCGTACTGCGTGTTCGACACGACGGAGAGCAGTCTCTCCTGGGGCAGCTTCGAGAACGGCACGTGGAGTCCACCCCAGCAGATCCCCAACGGTCCCGACATCGCGGTTCCGGCCCTGGCCAGGACCTACGTCGGAGATCGGCTCGTCTGCGTCTACTACGAAAGCCCCGGAAAGCTCCAGCAGCTGGAGTTCGACGGCGCCGCGTGGAAAGGGCCCCTCGCGATCCCCGGCGTGACCGACGCCGGGGACCGGCCCGCGCTCGCGCTGCACGGCGACAAGATCTACTGCGTCTACCGGTCCTGGTAGTACTCCGCACTCGGTCGTCCGGCGTAGGTCCTGCGCCCCATGTGCACTGTGAGAGCGCTGGCTAGGGTCAGTTCTTATGCAAAGCACAGGAATTGTTGGCCGCGAGGTGACGGAGCGCAAGCGGGAAACTCTGGAGCGGCTCGTGGCCGAGCGGGACGTCTGGGTCTCGACCTCGCACCCCGACCACGGGCCGCACCAGGTGCCGCTGTGGTTCCTGTGGGACGGGCGCGCGGTGTGGATGTGCACCAGTGCCGGCTCCGCCACCGCGCGGAACGTGCGCGTCGAGCCGCGCGTGCGCCTGGCGCTGCCCCACACCCTCGACGTGGTGCTGATCCAGGGCGAGGCGGAGGGCTTCCAGGAGCAGGACGTGCCCGCCGAGGCGGCGGAGGCGTTCACCACCAAGTTCGGGTGGGACCCCCGGACGGAGGAGGGGTCCTTCGTCTACCTCCGCGTGGTGCCGACGGTCGTGCGCGCCTGGCGCGGCGAGCCGGAACTGAACGGCAGGCTCATCATGCGCGACGGGGTGTGGCTGGATCAGCGGCTGACGGTGCGCCAGGAAAGCTGAATCCCTACCTCCGCGAGGGGATGACAGCCGGGCGCGCCGTCCCTATGGTCCAGACCTATGTTGAAGAGATCACGCGTGACCGGCCCGTTGAGAACCGCCGGTGCCGCACTCGCCCTGGTGCTCGCGGGCACCGGGACCGCCCAGGCCGCACCGGCGCCGTCCGCCCAGCGCCTGGTCTGGGCGGACTGCCCTGCCGACCCGTCCGGGGCGCCGGTGGACCCGCGGCTGCGCTGCACCACGCTGCGCATGCCGCTGGACTACCGCGCCCCGCACGGGCGTTCCATCGAGATCGCGGTGTCGAAGCTCGCCACCGCCAAGCCCGGCCTGCGGCGCGGGATCCTGGTGCACAACGGCGGTGGGCCCGGGGTGGCCAGCCTGCACCTGCCCAGCGCGCAGGAGGCCGGCTATCCGCAGGACGTGCTGGACCAGTACGACCTGGTGAGCTTCGACCCGCGCGGCGTCGGCCGCAGCACCCCGCTCACCTGCGGGCGGACGGCCGCCGAGGTGCCCTACGAACTGGTCTTCCCCTTCCCCGCCGCGGACGGCTCGATCGCCCCCAACGCCCGCTACGCCCGCGACCTGGCGCGCGACTGCCTGGCCCGCAACGGCGAGCTGGTCCGCCACCTGACCACCGCCAACACGGCGCGCGACCTGGACCGGATCCGGGCCGCCCTCGGGGAGTCGAGGATCTCCTACCGCGCCGCCTCGTACGGCGGTTACCTGGGCGCCGTCTACGCCGAGCTGTTCCCGGGGCGGACGGACCGCTTCGTGCTGGACAGCAACACGGACCCGAACGTCACCTGGCAGGAGCGGCTGGCCACCTGGGACCGGGCGGGCGAGCTGCGCTTCGCGGACTTCGCCGCCTGGGCGGCCGAGCGGGACGCCGACCTGGGACTCGGCGCGACCCCGGCGGCCGTGCGGGCCAACTACCTCGCGCTGGCCGCGCAGTTGGACCGGACGCCGGTGACCCACCCGGTGGCCGGCCTGGTGAACGGCAACCTGTGGCGCACGCTCTACCGGCTGGACTCCTACCACAGCGCGCTGTTCCCGGAGATCGCCGACTGGTGGCGCTTCCTCGCCTCCGGCGGCGCCGGCCCGGTCCCGTACTGGTGGCTGTCCAAGGGCACCCCGGGCATCCCGGACGACAACGACGTGGTCGCCCTGACGGCCGTGCTCTGCGGGGACACCCCGGCGCCGCGCGACCTCGGCCGGTACCAGCGGAACGTCACCGAGAGCCGGCAGCGCAACCCGATCCTGAACGGGATGGGGGCCAATGTGTGGCCCTGCGCCTTCTGGCCGGCGCCCGTGGAGCCCGCCGTCCGGGTCACCGACCGGGGGCCCGCGAACATCCTGCTGCTGCAGACCGAGCGGGACCCGGCCACGCCGTTGGTCGGCGCGCTGGGCATGCGGGCGGCGCTCGGCAAGCGGGCCCGGATGGTGACCGTCGACGGCGGCAACCACGGCGCCTACGACCGGTGGACGCCGTCCTGCGCGGTCACCGCCGCCGACCGGTTCCTGAGCACCGGCGTGCTGCCCGCCCGGGACCTGTCCTGCCGCCCCGACCCCGTCCCCGTCGCGGACCCCGCCGCCCGGGCGGCGGCCGTCAGCGGACCAGCCGGACCTCAGGGTGTGCGGGGGACGGCGTGGTGAACAGCGGCGTGGGCCGGTGGCGCAGGTGGAGGTCGAAGAACGCGGCCAGATAGGCGCGTTGGGCCGCCAAGGCCCGGGCGGGGTCGATCGTGCCGAGCAGGTGGTCGACCTCGTCGGCCGGCCAGGGGATGACCGGCCGGGCGGCGGTGAGCAGGACCTCCAGGTCGGCGAAGCTGCCGTGGCCGGAGCCGTCCAGCCGGAGCTGGCGGCGCCAGGAGGTGAGGCGCGGCCAGAGCGCGTCCCACATGGCGTCGCGGGCCGGGCGCACGTCCGAGGCGCCGAACAGCAGCAGCGGGCGGTCCAGGCCGTCGGTGGCGACGGTGCCGAAGACCGGGCCGTCGAGGGAGGCGCCGGCCAGCACCCGCGGGTCGTCGTGCAGGGTCTGGACGGCGGTGGCGCCGCCCATCGAGTGCCCGGCCACGCCGACGGCACCCAGGTCGAGGGCCGCGCCGAGACCCGGCGGGAGGGGGCGGTGCTCGGCGTCGGGGTTGGTGCCCGCGGCGAGGTCGGTGAGGCGGTCGAGCACGAAGCGGGTGTCGGCGGTGCGGTAGGCGACGATCTCCTCGTCGGTCATGGCGAACACGGCGGGCTTGTTCCGGACCTCCAGGCGGCCGTCGGGGAAGGCGACCTCACCGGCGTCGAAGGTGTGGTCGAGGACGACCACCACGTAGCCGCGGGAGGCGAGGTCCTCGGCGGCGAGGGTGCCGAAGGAGCGGTCGGCGCGGGACCCGGGGGAGTAGAGGACCACCGGCCGGCGGGCCGTGCGGTCGACGGGCGCGTCCTCGCGGGAGTGGGTGGCCGGCCAGACGAGCCGGCCGGGGGCGACGCCCAGGTAGTCGGCCTCCAGCCGGGCCCGCTCGGCCGCCCCCGTCCACGGCGCGAGCCGGTGCGCGGGCGCTCCGCAGGCGGCGGCGGGGTACCAGAGCTGTGCCATCAGCTCGCGCGGACGCGGGGTGGGCGCCCAGCGGTCGGGGCGCCGCGGGTCGACGAGGTGGAGGGCGGTGGTGCCGACGGGCAGCGGGCCGGTCGGGGCCGGGAGGGTGATCGGGACCGGCGCGGTGGCGGTGGCGGTGGCGGCGGGTGCCTGAGCGTGGGCGTGGGCGGTGGCGGCGGTGCCGCCGGTGAGCGCGCCGGTGGCGAGCAGTACGGCGAGCGCGGCGACGGCCGGGCGGGAACGGTGGTGCGGCATAAGGGAGTGCCTCCGAGGAGCGGATCGGTCGGTGCGTGCCCACCCTGGCGACCGGACGGTGACCGGCGCGTCCCGCCGTGGGCATACGACCGTGGTCGGATGCCGGCCCGCCCGGCCGTGGCTAGCCTGGCCGGGTGCTGAACGACGAGCGGGTCGCGCCCGTCCCGTGGACCAAGCGGCTGGCGCCCGCGCACCGGCGGTGGACCGACCCGCTGGCCGCGCTGGCCGGCACGGCCGTGACCGCCGCCCGGGTGCTCGAAGCCGCCCGGCACTTCGATCCGCACGGGCGCGGCAACCCGCCGCCGGACGGCCCCGCCGCCGTGGCCGTCGCCCTGCTGGCCGCCGTGGTGCTCGGTATGGCGCTGGCCGCCCGGCGCCGCGACCCGGTCGGGGCCTGCGCGCTCGCGCTGTTCGCCTGGGCGGGGACGGTGGCGGGCTGCCGGCAGCCCGCGATCGGGGTGGTCGTCGGCTTCTGGGCGGTGCTGGTCGGGGTGCTGGTGGCGTACACGGCGGCGGCCCACGACCGGCGGGCCGCGCGGGTGGCGCTCGGCGCGGCCGCCGCCGGCTGGGCGGTCACCCTCGCGGCGCCCGCCGAGGTGGCCGGCAACGTGCTGCTCGCCGTGATCGGGCAGACGGTGGGCTGGGCGGTGGGGGACGCGGTGCGCCGCCACCGCGCGCACACCGCCGCGCTCGCCGCCCGGGCGGCGGCCCTGGAGCGCGCCGCCGCCTCGGAGGAACGGCTGAGGCTGGCGCGGGAGTTGCACGACGTGGTGGCGCACAGCCTGGGGGTGGTGAGCGTCCAGGCGGGCTACGGGCAGTACGCGCTGGAGCGTGCCGCGCAGCAGGACGGGCCGGCCGCGGCCGCGCTCGCGGCGATCCGGACGGTGAGCGCGGAGGCGCTGCGCGAGATCCGGGCGCTGCTGGCCGTGCTGCGCGAGGACGCGGAGCACGGGGCGCCGCCGGCCGCCCCGGCCCCCGGTCTGGCGGCGGCGGACCTGGCGCGGCTGGCGGAGCGGACGGGCGCCGCGGGGGTCGCCGTGCGGGTGCGGATCCACGGCCGGGCGCGCGAACTGCCGCCCGGCGTCGGCCTCTCCGGCTACCGGATCGTCCAGGAGGCGCTGGCCAACGTGGTCCGCCACTCGGGCGCGGCCGTGGCCCGGGTGGAGGTCGAGTACCGGGACGACGCGCTCTGGCTGGAGGTCACCGACGACGGTCCCGCTCCGGGGCGCGCCCGCCCGGCCGCGCCGCCCGGCGGCACCGGCCTGGCCGGAATGCGGGAGCGGGTGGCCCCGTACGGCGGCTGGTGCGCCGCCGGGCCGACCCCGGCGGGCGGGTTCCGGGTCGCGGCGGGGCTGCCCCTGGAGGCGGCGGAGGTCCCGCGGTGTGCGGCGGAGGCGGTCCGGCCGTGACGATCCGCGTCGTGGTGGCCGACGACCAGGCCCTGGTGCGGGCCGGGTTCGCCGGCATCCTGCGCCTCGCCCCCGGGTTCGCGGTGGCCGGCGAGGCGGCCGACGGTGCCCAGGCCGTCGAACTCGCCCACCGCGAACGGCCGGACGTCGTCCTGATGGACGTCCGGATGCCCGGCCTGGACGGCATCGAGGCCACCCGCCGGATCACCGCCGGGCCGTCCGGCAGCCGGGTGCTGATCCTGACCACCTTCGAACTCGACGAGTACGTGCGCGGTGCGCTGCACGCCGGGGCCGGCGGCTTCCTGCTCAAGGACGCCGAACCGGCCGAACTCCTCGCCGCCACCCGGGCGGTGGCCGCCGGCGAGGCCGCGCTCGCGCCCAGCGTCACCCGCCGGCTGATCGCCGCCCTGCTCGCCGGCGGCCCGCCCGCCGCCGCCGAGGACCCGGTCCGGGCGCGGGCCCGCGCGGCCGTCGCGGCCCTCACCGGCCGGGAGCGCGAAGTCCTGGCGCTGGTCGGCGACGGCCTCACCAACGCCGAGATCGCCGCCCGCCTGCACATCACCGAGGGCACCACCAAGACCCACATCGGCCGCCTGCTCCACAAGCTCGCCGCCCGGGACCGGGTCCGCCTCGCCATCCTCGCGCACCACGCGGGGCTGTCCCGGTGACCTCGCGGCGGCTTGACACGCTTCTTCGTATCGAGAATATTAGATGCGTCCTGAGGGGTTCGCGAGAGGAGTGGCGGTGGATCCGCTGGCCGTTCACAAGGCGCTCGCCAACCCCGCGCGGGCGGAGTTCCTGCGCTGGCTGAAGACGCCCGAGCGCTACTTCGACGAGGAGTACTACCGCGAGCGCGGTGTCGGCTTCCACATCGGCGTGTGCGTGACGGACATCCGGGAGCGCTCGGGGCTGGCCCAGTCGGTGGTCTCGGGCTACCTGCAGATCCTGCGGGACGCCGGGCTGCTGGTCTCGGAGCGGGTCGGCAAGTGGACCTTCTACCGCCGCGACGAGGAGACGATCGCCGCCTTCGCGGCGTACGTCCGCGACGAACTCTGACGCCCGTGCCGGGCTGCGCCCGGGTGGGCGCGGCCCGCTCGCGAGGGCGTTTTTTTGCGGGAAAATCCATCTAACTATCTAGATTTGTAGGTTGGTCTGCCATGGGAAAGACCGGTCCTGTCGTCCTGACCCTCTCCCTGGGGGTGTTCGGGATCATCACCACGGAGATGGGCGTCGTCGGCGTCCTGCCCAGGATCTCCGAGGAACTCGGCGTACCGCCGTCCACGGCCGGCTGGCTGGTCGGCGTCTTCGCGCTGGTGGTGGCCGTGGCAGGCCCGTTCGCCACGCTGCTGGCCTCCGGCGTACGGCGCAAGACGGTGCTGGCGACCGCGCTCGCCGTGTTCGCCGCCTCCAACGCGGTCTACGCGCTCACCGACCGGTTCTCGGTGATGCTCGTCTTCCGGATCGTGCCGGCCGTCTTCCACCCGGTGTTCTTCGCGGTGGCGCTCACCGCCGCCGCCCGGCTGGTGCCCCCGGAGAAGGCGACCCGGGCCGCCACCACCGTCTTCGCCGGGGTGACGCTCGGCTTCGCCTTCGGTGTGCCGATCACCTCCTACCTGGCCGAACACCTCTCCCTCGCCGCCGCGTTCTGGTTCGGGGCGGGCGCCAACCTGCTCGCGCTGCTCGGGATCCTGGTGCTCTTCCCGGCGATGCCCACCGAGCGGCGCCTCTCCTACGGCAGCCAGCTGGGGATCCTGCGCCGCCCCCGGCTCTGGCTCGCCCTGGCGGCCGTGGTGCTGGTCTTCGCCGCGATGTTCTCGGTCTACGGCTACTTCGCCGAGTACCTGGAGCGCGTCACCCGCCTCGACGGGTCCGTGGTCGGCGCCCTGCTGATGGCCTTCGGCATCGTGATGGTGCTCGGCAACCTGCTGTTCGGCCGGCTGCTGGAGCGCGACCCGGTCCGGACGGTGACCGTCTTCCCGGTGCTGTACGTGCTCGTCTACGCGCTGGTCCGGATCGTCGGCCCGTGGCCCGCGCCGATGGTCCTGGGGGTGCTGCTGTGGGGGGCGGTGCACTCGGGCGGGCTGGTGGTGAGCCAGACCTGGCTGGCCCGGGACGCCCGGGACGCGCCGGAGTTCGGCAACAGCCTCTTCATCTCCTTCTCCAACCTGGGCATCACCCTCGGCAGCGCGGTCGGCGGCCTCGTCGTGGCCACCGCCGGGACGCGGCAACTGCCCTGGGCCGGGGCGGCCTTCGCGCTGGCGGCGCTCGCCGCCGTGCTGCTGCGCCGCCGGCTCGGAGCGGGGCCGGGGCCCGAGCCAGAGTCAGAGAGGTTTTACCGAACGGTCGACCAATCGGACCGGGTGCTCGGGTAGCGTCCGGGACATCCCTTGCGAACACCACCGCGTGTCCCGACCGCCTTCCCGGCGGTGCGGGGCGCGCCGAGGAGGCCTGCGATGAACCCGGTCGATCTGTTCGAGGCGGCGTCCGCGCGGCCGGAGCCGTGGAGCTCCGCCGTGCTCGGGCGGGTGGGGACGGCCGCCCTGAAGGTCCTGCGGATGGACGGGCGGGAGCTGCCCGTCGAGGTGCACGAGGAGGCCGAGCTGCTGCTCGTGCTCGACGGCCGGCTCGAACTGCTGGTGGACGGCGCCGAGGTGACGGTCGGCCCGGGCGGACTGTACCGGGTGGCGGCGGGCGTGCGGCACGCCGTGCGGCCGGGCAGCACGGGGACGCTCGTCCTGGTGGAGGCGGCCGCCGAGGGCGATGTCAGTGGCGCGGAGTAGCGTGCCCGGTATGGACGATGCCGAACTCGCCTCCCTGCTGGCCGGACGCGCCGACTGCCCGTACCCGGGCACGTGGCCGGACACCCCGTTCGAGGAGCGTTCGGTCGACGGCGTCCGCTACGCCCTGGTCGCGGTCGACCCGGGGCTGAGCGTGCTCGGGGTGCGGCGTGACGACGGTTCGCTGTGGTGCCTGGCCGAGGACGGCCGGCGCGACCTGCTGAACAGCGGTGTGACGGCCTTCGTCGCGTTCACCCGCGCCTACGCGGAGGCCGTCACCGAGGCCGACGCGTACGACGGCCCCGGTGACGACCTGGACGACGAAGCCGCCCTGGAGGCGGAGGAGGAGGCGGCCGACGCGTTCACCGAACGGCTGCTGGTCCGCTTCCGCGGCCTCGACGCCGCCGCCGTGGCCGACGAGAACGCGTTCTGGAGCGTCGCCGCCGAGGAACTCGGTTACGGCCTGGGCGGCTGAGCGGCGGGCGGCCGGGCCGGAAGGACGTGCCTCACGGACGCCAGACCACCGTCAGGTGCGAGGGGTAGAGGCTGCCCGGCGAGCGGAGCAGGAGGAGGCCGACCACCAGGCCGGCGTTGTTGACGAACAGGGCGGTCCGGTCGGCGCCGGTGGGGTCGAGGCTGGTGACGGTGTTGTCGGGGGCCCAGATCCGGCCCGACTGGTACTGCCGCGCCGGGATGCCGTCCCAGGCGTAGCCGATCGCGGTGCCGGAGTCGTTGATCCCGACGGCGGACGAGTTGCCGCCGGACGCCGGGTTCCGGGTCAGCGGGGTGAGGGTGCCGTCCGCGCTCCAGCGGGCGGCGTGCGAGTTGAGCTGGCCCGGGTCCGGCTGGTAGGTGCCGACGACCGTGCCGGAGGCGTTGATCGCGGTCGGCGAGGTGTAGGCGCCCAGGTCGCGCAGGGTTCCGCCGGGCGAGCGGACCAGGCCGTGGCGGCTGCTGCCGATGCCCTGCGGCCGGTCGGCGACGCCTATCACCGTGCCGGCGTCGTTGACCGCCACCGGCCAGTCGCCGCTTCCGGCGGTCGGGCCGGTCTGGAACCGGACCGGGGTGCCGTCCGGGCGCCAGACGATGCCGTGGAAGGCGTCGATGCCGCTGGAGGAGCGGCCGATGACGAGGCCGGCGCTGTTGACGCCGATGACCTCGCTGCTGGTGTCGCCGGGCAGCGGGGCGAGGGTGACGGTGGTGCCGTCGGGGCGCCAGGCCACCGCGTGGGTGCCGGCGGAGTTGCTGTAGGAGGTCCCGACCACGATGCCGCTGCCGCTGACCGCCTTGGGCCTGCTGTACAGGTCGCCGGGCAGCGGGGGCAGTGCGGTGGGGGTGCCGTCGGCGGCCCAGCGGACGGCGGTGGACTCCCAGGCGGTGCGGCCGGTGGGCCAGGAGATGCCGATGGCGAGGTTCGCGTCGTTCACCCCCAGGGCCTGGGCGTAGGCCTGCCCGGGCAGCGGCGGGAGGGTGGCGGGGGTGCCGTCGGCGGCCCAGCGGATCGCGCTGGCCTCGGCGCCCTGGCTGTAGGCGTAGGCGTAGCCGACGACGACGCCGGCGCTGTTGACCCCGGTGGGGTCGCTGTACGACTTCCCGGGCACGCCGGTCGACAGCGTGGTCATGGTGGGCGGTGCGGAGACGGCGGAGGCGGTGGGGGCGGCGCCCAGGAGCGCCCCGGTGCTGAGCGCGGCGGCGACGACGGCGGTTGCCGCCCTCCGGCCGGGTCGGACGGTCATGGCACGGTTTCCCTGTCTGCTCGGCGGCATGTCGGCCCGTTCGCGGAGGTGTTCGTGGTGGACGGGCCGCTGGTGCGTGCGGGTGGTACGGGGTGCGCCGTGTGCTCCGCCGGCGGTCAGGGCGGCGGTCGTTACGGGCGCGACTCTAGCCGTGCCGCCTCGCCTTCGCAGGTGAATCGGGGACTCCGGATGCGTTCCGCAGGTGCCTGGGAGGCACCGCCGTGAGAGGTGAGGGAGACGGGGGAGCGGTTCAGCAACACTCGTCCAGATAGAGGAGGGTCCGGCCGTCGGCCGAGGCGAACTCGAAGGGGCGGTAGGTCGGGGACTCGCCCGCGTCCTCCAGCCGGTCCTTGACGGCCTGCCAGGTGTCGGCGCGGTCCGCCGGGGCGATGTGGCGGTAATCGAAACCGGCGCCGACACCGATGATCACCTCGTCGGCCGTGCTGAGCAGGCGCTTCGCCAGCCGCGGGTGGAGCGGTCCGCGGACCTTGCGCCAGCGCTGTCCCCGGTCGTCGACGAACTCGGCGCGGCCGGCGGACGACAGGACGCCCTCGCGGTAGGGGTGCTCGACCGGGGGCAGGGCGGCGGTGACGTCGGCCAGGGTGGCGGCGCGCGGGCGCTTCTTGCTCATGGCTCCAGCCTCTCAACCGTCCGGGGGCGGACGTGAGCCGGGGGAGGGGGCGGGGTGTCAGCGGAGCCAGGCGCGGTCGCGGACGACCGGGAGGGCGGCCCAGCGCCGGGCGAGGCCCCAGGTGCGGCCGGCGCCGGTGGCGGCGAGGGCGACGAGCAGGACGGCGTAGAGGACGTGGTCGTCCAGCAGTGGGTTGGTGGAGCCGCTGGCGGTGCCGTCGGCGAGGTGGCGGGCGGGCGGCCACTCGGCGGCCCACATCAGGGCGAGCAGGACGGTGCCGCCGGCGGCGGCGATCCGCAGGGCGACGCCGCCGACCAGGGCGAGGCCGATGCCGAGCAGGCCGAGCATGAACAGCCAGTCCGCCCAGGCCTGGCCGGCCATGGAGTGGAAGGTGTCCTGGAACGGGCCGGCGGCGACGTGGCTGAGGAAGCCCTTGGTGGGTGACGCGCCGTCGAGCCAGGCGCGGCCGTCGGCGGTGGAGTAGCCGAGCCCGAAGGTCTTGTCGGCGAAGGCCCAGAGGAACACCGCGCCGAGGGCGATCCGTGCGGTGGCGAGGGCGGCGCCGCTCGCGGTGAGGGCGGTGGGGACGGCGTCGGCGGTGTGGCGGGCGGCGGAGCGGCGGGTGCCGGTGCGGCGGAGGGCGGTGCCGGAGGTGTGGGCGGCGGCGTGCTGAACGGCCATGGCGGGGCTCCTCGTTGGGGGGTCCTCGGGCGGGACCGGTGCGGTTCATCTGCGGACAAGCCTGCCGTGCCGCGGGTGGCCGGTCTGCGGGCCGTTGGTCCCGGCCGGGGGGAGCGAGGGTCCCGGGCCCGGGCCGCGGCGGATCCGGACCGCGAGGTGCTCGCCCCGGGGGCCCGACACCCGCGTGGTTCAGGGGCCCCGCTCCTCCGGCCGGGGGAGCGGGGCCACTCGCGTCCTCGGGCCCTCCCCCGGCGGCCGGACGGGGCGGGTTCCGGCAGGCGATAACCTTGGGTGCCCGGACGCGGGCGGACCGACCCCAGAGGAAAGACGCGTGGCGCACGACAGGCAGGACCCGGCCCTGATCGGACGGCAGCGGGAGACCGGGTTGCTGGCCGGCGCCCTGGACCGGGCCCAGGGCGGCACCGGCGGCGCCACCGTCCTGCTGCGCGGCGACGCGGGCGTCGGCAAGAGCACCCTGCTCGCCTGGACCGAGCGCACCGCGCGCGGGCGCGGCTTCACCGTGCTGCGCGCCGTCGGCGCCGAGGCCGAGACCGACCTCGCGTTCGGCGCCCTGCACCAGGCCCTCTGGTCGCTCTGCCAGCGCTCCGACGCGCTCTCCGCCCACCAGCGGGACGCCCTGGAGAGCGCGTTCGGCGCCCGTTCCGGCACCCCCAGCGGCTTCGCCGTCGGCGCCGCCGCGCTCGCCCTGCTCGACGACGCGATGCGCGCCGCCCCGGTTCTGCTGGTCCTGGACGACCTGCACTGGATCGACTCCTCCAGCGCCACCGTCTTCGGCTTCCTGTACCGGCGCTGCGCCGAACTGCCACTGGTGATCGTCGGCGCCACCCGCCCGGACGGCCAGGCCGCCCAGGCCTGGGCGACCGAGCCCGTCGACGTCCGGGCACTGCCCCGGGCGGACGCCGCCGCGCTGCTCGGCAGCCGCTTCCCCGAGCTGGCCGACAGCACCCGCGACCGGGTGCTCGTCGAGGCGGACGGCAACCCGCTCGCCCTGGTGGAGCTGCCCCGGCAGCTCGCCGCCGCCCAGCAGCGCGGGGTCGCCCCGCTGCCCGACCGGCTGCCGCTGGGGCGCCGGCTGGAGCGGATGTTCGCCGAGCGGCTGGACGCGACGAGCCCGGAGGCCGCGCGGCTGCTGCTGCTCGGCGCCCTGGCCACCGGGCCGGACCTCAGCAGCGGCACCTGGCTGCGCGCCGTCCCTGACGGCCGGGTGCGGGAGAGCCTGGAGCGGGTCGAGGCGGACGGTCTGGCCCGGCTGGACGCCGCCGGGCAGCTGGTCTTCCGCCACCCGCTGGTCCGCACCGCCGTGGTCGCCGCGGCCTCCGACGCCGCGCTCCGGGAGGCCCACCAGGCCCTGGCCGACACCCTCGCGCCGAGCGACCCCCGGCGGCTGGCCCACGAGGCCGCCGCCGCGCTGCTGCCGGACGCCGATCTCGCGCGGCGCCTGGAGACGGCCGGCCGCGACCTCGCCCGGCGCGGCGGCGGCGCCGAGGGCGCGCTGCTGGTCGAACGCGCCGCCGTGCTCAGCCCCGACTCCTGCGACCGCGTCCGCCGGCTCACCGCGGCCGCCGTGATGGCGGCCCACGGCGGGCAGCTGCGGCACACCGCCGCCCTGGTGGAGGAGCTCAAGACCGCGAGCGTCCCGCCGGACGTCGCACCGCTGTTCGCCTACGCGGTGGTCTACGCCGACCAGAGCCACCACGTCGAGTTCACGTCCTCGGCCGCCCTGCTGCCGGCCGCCCTCGACACCCTGGCCGCCTCGGCCGCCTCGGGCGCCGACACCTTCGGCGGGCTGGTCCAGCAGGTCTTCTTCAAACTGCTGCTGGCCGCCACCTACACCGACGACCCCTGGGCCTGGCAGGCCCTGCAGCGGCACCGGGACGCCGTCTCCGAGGTCGGCCGGCTCTGCCTGCGCGCCTGGACGGAGCCGGGCCCCGGCGTCGCCGACGCGCTGCGCGCGGTGGCCGCGGGCATGACCGAGGAGCAGGAGGCCGGGTCGGCCTGGCTGCTGCTCTGGACCAACTCGGCCCTCGACTGCCCCGAGATCGACCTGTGGCGGCGCTTCACCGGGCTGCACGGCTACGCCAGCGAGGGCTCGGTGGCGAAGGCCAAGAGCCACCAGGACTTCCTGCTCGGCGACTGGGACCGGGCCGAGGACTGCCTGCGCGAGGCGGAGATCGCCGACGAACTCGGCTACCACACCAACGCCCTGCTGTTCCGCCAGTACCACGCGGCCTTCCTGGCCGGCCGCGGCGACGAGGCCGGGCTGGAGGCGGTCGACCGGGCCGTGCGGCCGGCCGCCACCCGGGCCCGGATGCGCTCGGTGCTCGACCGGCTGACCCATCTGCGCGGGCTGGCGGCGCTCGCCCACCAGCGCCACGAGGAGGCGTACGCGCACCTCTGCGAACTCCTGGAACCGGAACGGCTGCCCGGCGGCAGGCCCTGGCACCACGCGCTGGTGTTCGACCTGGTCGCCGCCGCCGTGCACGCCGGCCGCCGGGAGGAGGCGCTGGCCCACCTCGCGGCCGCCCGGACGGCCCGGACCGCGGAGATCTCCGGACGGCACGCCTTCCTGGTCGCGGCCGCCGCCGCGGTGGCCGCCGAGGACGACGACGCCGACGAGGCCTTCCGCGCCGCCGCCGAGCTGCCGGGCGCCGAGCGGTGGGCCTTCGACCTCGCCCGGCTGCGGCTCGCCCACGGCGCCTGGCTGCGCCGCCGCCACCGCTCCGGGGCCCGCGAGGTGCTGCGCGCGGCCCACCACGTCTTCCGCCGGCTGGAGGCCCGCCCCTGGGCGGCGCAGTGCGAGGAGGAGCTGCGGGCCGCGGGCGACGCCCTGGTCCCGCCGCAGCGCGGACCGGCCGAGGCGCCGTCCGCCCCGACCCTGCTGACCGGCCAGGAGCTGCGGATCGCCCGGCTGGCCGCGACCGGCCTGACCAACAAGGAGATCGGCCAGCGGCTCCAGCTGTCGCCGCGCACGGTAGCCGCGCACCTCTACAAGATCTTCCCCAAGCTGGGCATCACCTCGCGGGCCGCGCTGGCCCACGCGCTCAGCCACCCCGGCGCCCGCTGACCCGGCCGCTCCCGCCGCTCCCGCCCCCGCCGCCCCCGCCGCCCCCGCCTCAGCCTCCGGCCCGCAGGACGGCAGTCAGATGACCTAACCCACCGCTTGCCCCATCGGCCAGGCTGAAGGGGCAGGGATTCGACGGAAGGGCGGTCAGATGGGCGTACGGGTGTCGACCGCGTCGGTCCCGGACGGCGAGAAGGCGGCCTACCTGGGCGGGGCGGTGTCGCGGACGCTGGTGCCGCTCGAACTGCACCCGCTCGGCGGGCGGCCCTTCGACGGGCAGCTGGTCTCGCACCGGCTCGGCCACGTGCGGGTCTCCACGCTGGAGGCGGACGCCGCCCGGTTCTCCCGCACGGCGGCGCTGATCGCCCGGGCGCCGCGCAGCGAGCCGCAGGTCGGCGTCGGCGTCCAGGTGTCGGGCCGGGCCGTGCTGGAGCAGGACGGCCGCCGGGCGGAGGTGCCGGCCGGCGGGCTCGTGCTGTACGACACGGCGCGCCCGTACGCCTTCGACTACCCTGAGCGCTTCCGCACCCACCTGTTCCACCTGCCGCGCCGCCTGCTGGGCGTGCCGGAGCGGGACCTGCGGCAGGCCTCGGCGACGGCCGTCGGCCCCGCGGACGGGTGCGGACCGGTGCTGCTGCCGTTCCTCGACGGCCTCGCCGCCTCGGCGCACTCCTACCCCGCGCCGGTCGGCGACCGGCTGGCCGGAAGCCTCGCCGACCTGCTCAGCGCGCTGATCGCCCAGCTCACCCTGGACCGGGCGGCGGCGGAGCCGGACACCCCCAACGCGCACCTGGTCCGCGGGGTGCGGCGGTACATCGACCGGCACCTGGGCGATCCCGGACTCGCCCCGGAGCGGATCGCGCAGGCGCACCACATCTCCGTCCGGTACCTGCACCGGCTGTTCGAGGGCGAGGGAGTGACCGTGGGCAGGCTGATCCAGCAGCGCCGTCTGGAGGCCTGCGCCCGCGAGCTGGCCCGGCGCGGCGGTACGGCGCCGACGGTGTCGGCGGTCGCCCAGCGGTGGGGGTTCGTCAACCCGGCCCACTTCAGCCGGGCCTTCCGCGCCGCCTACGGCGTACCGCCGCGGGACTGGCGCGCCGGGCGCGGGTCGGGCCCGGACGTGAGCGGCTGACGGGCCGGCGCGCCCGCCGGATCCGGATCACCGTGCCGCCGGGCGGCGCCGCAGCGCACCACCGATCGAAGCCAGGAGCGAAGAGTTGTCCGACCCCATCCCCCTTCCCGACCACGGACCGGTGCTCGACCGGGCGCTCCAGGAGTTCCTGGCCGCCCGGGCCGCCGGGTCCGCGGCGGAACCGCCGGACCTCCTCGCGCTGCCGCCCGCCGCCGACGCGCCCGGCGGCGGCCCGGGCAGTGGTCCTGACGGCGGGTGCGGGCCGGAGGATCCCTACGGCACCACCACGGAGTGGCTCGCGCTGCCCTGCGGTCCCACCGGGCGGGTGGCCGTCCAGGTGACCAGGCCGGCCGGCGCCGCCGAGCCGTGCCCGGTGGTGCTGTTCCTGCCCGGCCTCGGCTGGTCGCCCGGCGACGCCGCCGGCCACCGCCGGCTGGTCCGGGAGCTCGCTCTGGGCACCGACGCCGCCGTGGTGTACGTCGACTACGCGCGCTCGCCCGGCGCGCGCTACCCGGTGGCCGTGGAGCAGTGCCACGCCGTGGCCCGGTGGATCCAGGCGCACGGCGGGGAGATCGGGCTGGCGGGGGAGCGCATCGCGGCCGTCGGCGACTCGGCGGGGGCCAACCTGGTGGCGGCCGTGACGCTGCTGGCCCGCGAGCGCGGGGACGTCCGGCTGGTCCAGCAGGTGCTGGTCTGCCCGGTGACGGACGCGGACTTCGACACCCCGTCCTACCGCCGCTTCGCGACCGGGTACTTCCTGCACCGCGACCACATGCGCCGGTACTGGGACCAGTACCTGCCGGACGAGCGGCGGCGCGGGGAGGCGACCGCCGCGCCGCTGCGGGCCACCCTGGAGCAGCTGGCCGGACTGCCCCCGGCGCTGGTGGTCACCGCCGAGGCGGATGTGCTGCGCGACGAGGGCGAGGCCTACGCGGCCCGGCTGCGGGCGGCCGGGGTGCCGGTGGTGGCGACCCGCTACCAGGGCACCGTGCACGGCTTCCTGCTGCTGGACGCGTGCTGTCCGACCGGGACCGCGCGGGCCGCGCTGATCCAGGTCGTCGACACCGTGCACGTAGCCCTGCACCGCCGTCCCTGGTAGCGGCGGCGGTGCAGGGCGGGCGGGCGCGGGGGGAGGAGCCGCCCCCGCGCCCGCCGGTCCGGTCGGGCCGCTCAGGCCGTCGGCGGTGCCCAGTGGGCGTCCGGGGCCGAGAGCCGGAGCGCCGTCACGGCGGTGGCCAGCAGCAGCAGCGCGGCCAGGGCCAGGGCGACGGCCAGGTGGCCGTGCAGGACCAGCACCGCCCCCGCGAGGCCGCCGAGCAGCATCGCGAGCGCCGACAGGATCCGGCGGCCCGTGCGGGGCCCCGGGCCCCCGGCCGCCGGGGAGTCGGCGGCCAGGCCGGTCAGCGTGAGGGTGAGCACGGTGGTGGTGAGGTCGGGTACGCCGAGCCGGCGGGCCACCGCGTTCTGCAGGCCCATGGCCAGGCCCAGCAGGACGATCAGCGGGTACTGGACGCCGCCGCCCCCGACGGCCGCGGCGACGACGGCCGCCGCGGCCGTGAGGACGGTCTGGACGCCGCCGGCCAGGGCCAGCAGCCGCCCGCGGTGGGCCGCCGTCAGCCCGGCCAGCCGCCCGCCGGCGAGCGCTCCGGCCAGGAACGCCCCCATCGAGACGAGCGAGGCGGTCGCGGACAGGCCCGGGGCGCCCGCGAGGGCGAACCCCAGGAAGACCACGTTGCCGGTCATGTTCGCCACGAACACGTGCCCGAGGGCGAGGTAGCTCACCGCGTCGACCACACCGGTGGTGACCGTCAGCAGCAGCATCAGCGGCGGCAGCGGTCCGTGCCGGTCGGTGCGGAGCGGGACGAGCGTCCGCAGCGCGTCAGTCAGCAGCGCGCGCACCGGTCGGCGCTCCCGCGATCGAGTCGGTGCGGTGCAGGACCACCCGCGTGAGCAGCCCGCTGACCGGGCCGAGCACCACGGTGGCGAGCACCAGCCAGAGCGGCCAGGAGGTCAGGCCGACGGCGTGGTCGAGGGAGAAGCGCCCCGCGCCGGTGAGCGCGAGCGAGCCCGTGACCACCACCAGCACCAGCGGGTACTCGTAGCCGTCGTTCTGAACCCAGAGGCCGTGCGGCACCTTGACGGTGATCGCCACCGTCATCACGCCCATGGCGACCATGGCCGCCAGCGGGGTGAGCGCGCCCAGGGCCAGGAACAGGCCCGAGCCGATCTGTCCGGCGCCCGCGGCGAGCGCGGTGAGCGTCCCGCCCCGGAAGCCGTCGTGCTGGAACTCCGCCGTTCCGCCGGTGAGGCCGTTGCCGCCGAGGTGGTAGCTGACCTTCTGTACGCCGTGGCCGGCGATGAGCAGTCCCACCACCACCCGGATGATCAGCAGTCCGGTATCCATCGTGTCCTGTTCCCGTCCCTGTTCCTGTTGTCCTGGCTGTTCTGGTCGTCCTGGCCGTCCTGGCCGTACGGGGCGGGCGTGTCCGCCCGCCGGGGCCGCGGCGGCCTCAGAGGACGAAGCACGGGTCGAACGGCAGCTCCCGCTCGACGTTCCGGCCGCGGGAGACGCGCCAGGCGCGGTGCAGCTCGGACTCGGCGACGACCTCGCCGAGCAGCTCCGCCTGCCGGGCGCCGGCGGACTGGTAGCCGCCGAAGCGGGCGACCGGGCTCCACTCGGGGCTGATCGGCGGGAGCTCCTCGTCCAGGCCCTCGTACTCGGCCGCGGCGTGCACGATCCGGCCGCCGACGACGGTCAGCACGGACTCGATGTCCGGGATGTCCTGCTCGGGCACGGTGAAGAAGTCGTCGGACAGCACCGCGAGGTCGCCGTAGCAGCCGGGGCGCAGCACGCCCTTGACGTCCTGCTCGCCGGTGAGCGCGGCACCCGCCGAGGTGTACATCGCGAGCGCGGTGGCCCGGTCCACCCGGTTCTGCGGCGGGCGCATCGCCAGGCCGCCGACCGTGCGGCCGGAGACCAGCCAGTGCAGGGCGACCCACGGGTTGTAGGAGGAGACCCGGGTGGCGTCGGTGCCGGCGGCGACGTTCAGGCCGCGGTCCAGCATCGCGCGGATCGGCGGGGCCTCGGCGGCGGCGCCGACGCCGTAGCGGCGGGTGAACGTCTCGCCCTGGAAGGAGAGGCGGTTCTGCACGGAGAGCGCGCCGCCGAGCCGGGCGATCCGGTCCAGGCTCTCCCCGGAGACGGTCTCGGCGTGGTCGAACAGCCAGCGGTTGCCCTGCGGGAAGAGGCCCTCGGCGGCGAGCTTCTCGAAGACGGCGAGGTCGCGCCGGATCGTCTCGTCGTACGTGGCGTGCAGCCGGAAGCCCCAGCCGTTCTCCATGAGCAGCCGGACGGCCTTCTCGAACTCGTCCTCGTAGGAGCCGAGTTCGGGGCGCGGCTCGGCGAAGTTCTCGAAGTCGGCGGCGGCCCAGGTGAGGTTCTCGCCGGCGCCGTTGAGCCGCAGCCACTCGTCGCCGTCCTCCGGGCGGACCATCTCGATCCAGCGCTTGAGGTCGTCCAGCTCCTGCCCGCCGGTCTGCGGGAACAGGTGGTAGGCGATGCGCAGCGAGAGCAGGCCCTCCTTGGCGAGCTCGGTGACCGTCGCGTAGTTCTCCGGGAAGTTCTGGAAGCCGCCGGCGGCGTCGATCGCGGAGGTCAGGCCGAAGCGGTTCAGCTCGCGCAGGAAGTGCCGGGTGGAGGACTTGCGGTCCTCCGGCGGCAGGGCGGGGGCCTTGGCGAGGGTGGAGTAGAGGACCAGCGCGCTGGGGGCGGCCAGCAGCATGCCGTTGGGCTCGCCGCCGCGGCCCCGGACGATCTGGCCGCCCTTCGGGTCGGGGGTGGTCGCGTCGTAGCCGACGGCCTTCAGCGCGGCGCGGTTGAGGATCGCCGACTGGTAGAGGTGGAGGACGAACACCGGGGTGTCCGGCGCGGCCTCGTTGAGCTCGGCGGGCGTCGGCAGCCGGCGCTCGGCGAACTGCTCGGCCGACCAGCCGCCGACCACGCGGACCCACTGGCCCTTGGGCGTGCGGGCGGCCTGCTCGCGCAGCATCGCCAGCGCCTGGCGGAGCGAGCGCACGCCGTCCCAGCGCAGCTCCAGGACGTAGCTGAGGCCGCCCCGGATGACGTGCAGGTGCGCGTCGTTGAGGCCGGGCACGACGCGCCGGCCGAGCGCGTCCACCACGGTGGTGGACGGGCCGACGAACGGGGCGACGTCGGCGTCGTCCCCGACGGCGGTGATCACGCCGTCCTTGATCGCGAGGGCGCCGGCCTGCGGGCGGCGGGCGTCCCCGGTGTGGATCTTCGCGTTGCGGACGACGACGTCGGCGACGTTTCCGGCGACATCGTCCCCCGTGCGGGGGACGATCCCGCCGACCGGCATAACAGACACCTCGAAAGCCTCCTGGACTGGGTTCCGGCCGCCGCCCGGCGCGGGTGGCGGAGAGCGTGCCGGCGGTCGAACGGGCCCGGAGAACGGGCCCGTTCCTCCACCGACGCCCCGACGGTAGGTCGGCGGCCCGGTGCCGAATGGGCCCACAGCGCACCGGTACCGGCCCGCCAGCGCACCCCGGTCGACGGCGCCCGGCCGGGGACGGCGAAAGCCCCGGCCCCCTCCGTCGGGGCGGGACGGAGGAGGCCGGGGCAGCGGTCGTCCGGACGGCGTCCGGAGGTCGGCCTCAGCCGGGGCGGACGGGGGTGCGGGCCGCGGTCCGGCGCTGGGCGGGGACCACGGCGACGGCCGGGCGCAGCGGGCGCAGCGCGAGCACGGCGCGGGCGATGGCGTCGGAGTCGCCGAGGATGACCGAGTTGACGCCCGGGCGGATGCCGGCCGCGGTGACCCAGTGCACGGACTCGGTGGGGATCCCGTAGGCGAAGCGGCGCGGGTGGGCCCGCCCGGCCCGGTCGAGCAGCCGGGACGGGCGCTCGGTGACCGCCAGCCCGCCCGTCTCGTAGCCGGGTCCGGCGGCGTCGGGGATCCGGTAGGCGCCGGCCTGGCCGTCGTCGACCAGCCCGCGCAGCAGCCGGTCGCCGGTGCGCCGCAGGTCCGGCTCGGGCAGCCGGGCCTCGACGAGGACGGCGGCGCGCACCGGCGGTGCGTCGATCGCGGGCGAGTGGGCGGTGAAGGCGGGCCGGTCGCCGCGCGGGTCGAGGGTGATCCGGACGTCCGGGCCGAGCAGGTCGACGACCCCGGCCTCGACCAGGGCGCGCAGTTCGTCGATCCGGGAGGCCGGCGGGCCGATGGACAGGAAGGCGTTCAGCGGGGTGTACCAGGACTCCAGGTCGTCGCGGTAGGAGGAGCCCTCGATGCCGCCGTGGTCGACCGCCAGCCGGATCTCGTTGCGCAGGTCGCGCAGCACGTCCAGGGCGGCCTTCAGCGGTCCGCTGAGGTTGCCCGCCCGGGCCTCCCGGACGTCGTGCTCCAGGCGGTCGACGATCCAGGCGCGGTGCTCCGCGCGGGAGGTGAAGCGCCGGCCCGCGTAGGGGCGGGCCAGCGCCTGCCAGTCCCAGCGCTGCCCGGCGGGGATCCCGTGCCGGTCGAGGACGGCCGCGGCGCGGTCGGTGCCGGGGGCGGCCAGGTACTGCTCGGCCAGCCGCTCGCCGTCCTCCGGCCGGCCGGCGGCCGTGAGCAGGGTGGCGTAGTAGACGGCCTCGACCTCGCGGGCGACCAGCGGCCACAGGTCGCGGACGAAGCGCACCGGCTCGCCGGCGGCGGCCCGTTCGCGCAGCCGGGCCGTGTACGCCTCGGTGAGCAGCCGGGGGTGGTAGCGGCCGTGCGCGCCCTTCTCGTTCTCGCCGCGCGCGTGGTACGGGACGCCGCGCCGTGAGCCGGCCAGGATCAGCGGCTCCTGCCCGGAGGGGTGGTAGACGAGCCGGCCGCCGCGTTCGGCGAACCGGCCGCCGCGGCCGCGGGTGAGCAGGGCGAGGTGGTCGAAGAAGTTGAGGCCGAGGCCGCGGACCAGGACCGGTCGGCCGGGCAGCAGGGCGGAGAGGTCGAGGTCGGCCGGGTTGGCGGGCGGCAGGTGGACGAGGCCGTGCGTGGCGGCGGCCCGGGTCAGGTTGCGTTCGGCGGTGGTCGGGCCGGTCGCCAGGTGGCCGAGCGCCAGCACCACCGCGTCCAGGTCGGCGATCCGGCGGCCGTTGGCGAGCACCAGCACCTGGGCGGCGCCGGGCAGCGGGTCGGCGTCGGTCAGCCGGACCGCGCGGGTGCGGTGCTCGACGATCCGGCAGTGCGCGGGGGCGCCGGCGCGCACCCGGCGGTGGACGTCGCGCAGGTAGCGGCCGTAGAAGGCGCGGGTCGGGTAGGTGTCGGGCGTGAGGGCGCGGGCCTCGGCCCGCACCTGGTCGTCGTAGTCGCCCGGACCGCCCTGCGGGACGGCCGACTTGGCCCACTCGTAGAGGCTGGGGCCCTCCTCGACCGGGCCGTCGATGGTGACGCTCGGGTCGGTGTAGGCGGTGACCTGGGAGGCCACCGTGTTCATCAGCAGCAGCCGGGACTGGTTGGTGCGCCAGACCCGGCCGGCGCCGGGCGGGTAGGGGTCGACGAGGTGGACGGTGAGGGCGGCGGCCGACGGGCGGGCGCGCTCGTTGGCCAGCAGGCGTTCCAGGACGGACAGGCCGCGCGGGCCGGCGCCGACCACGGCGATCCGGCGGTGGCGGGCGGTGGTCGGGCCGGGGGAGTGGGGCGCCATGGGTGATGTCCTCCCGTACTGGGCGTTCGGACCTGTCATCGGGGTGACGCCCCGCCGGCGAAGGCGGAGTCCGGCGGGGCGTCGGTCGGGTGCGGCGGCCGGGTCGGGCCGCCGCGGGTGCGTGCGGGTCGCTCCGAAGGCTGCCGGTGCTGCCGGGCGCTTCCGGCGGCTGCCGGGCGCCTACGGGTGGCGCAGCAGGATCTTGCCGAGGCTCTCGCGGCGCTCCAGCCGGGCGTGCGCGGCGGGGGCGTCGGCGAAGTCGTAGGTGCGGTCGATCCGGGCCCGCAGGGTGCCGTCGAGGAGTCCGGCGAAGAGGTCGCCGGTGCGTGCGGTGAACTCCTCCCGGGTGAGCACGTGGTGGGTGAGGCTGGGCCAGGTGAGCTTGAGCGAGCCCTTCTGGACCAGCGTGAACGGGTCGATCGGGTCGGGCTTGCCGCTCGCCCGGCCGTAGGCGACCAGGGTGCCGCGCGGGCGCAGCGAGTCGAGGCTGTCGAGGAAGGTGTCCTTGCCGACCGAGTCGTAGACGGCGTCGGCGCCCGCGCCGTCGGTGATCCGGCGGACCGCCTCGCGGAAGTTCTCCCGGTCGTAGCGGACGACGCTGTCGGCGCCGAGGCCGAAGACCAGCTCGGCCTTCTCGTCGGTGGAGACGGTGGCGATGACGTTCGCCCCGGCCCGCTTGGCGAACTGGACCAGGAACTGCCCGACCCCGCCGGCGGCGGCGTGCACCACGACCGTCTGGCCCTTGGCGATCGGGTGCGCGTCGTGCGCCAGGTAGTGCGCGGTGAGCCCCTGGAGCATCGCGGCGGCGGCCGTTCCGGAGTCCAGACCGTCCGGCACGGTGGTCGTCAGACGGACCGGGACGGTGACGAACTCGGCGTAGGAGCCCGGGAATTCGCCGTAGGCGACGCGCTCGCCGACGGCCACCTCGGTGACGCCGGGGCCGACGGCGTCGATCGTGCCGACGGCGTCCAGGCCCGGGACGAACGGCAGGGCGACGGGGAAGACGCCCTGGCGGTGGTAGACGTCGACGTAGTTGACGCCGATGACCTCGGTGCGGATGCGGACTTCGCCGGCCGCGGGCTCGGTCACCGGGACGTCGTCGATCTGGAGCTGCTCGGGGCCGCCGGGGGCGTGGACGCGGATCGCCTTCATGGGGTGGTACCTCGGCTGTTCTGGTAGGCGGGTCGGGGAGTGGTGGGAAGGGGCGGCGGCGGGTTGCCGCCGCCCGGGTCGTGGGGCGGCACCGGGGCCGGTCCGTCGGCCGCTGCCCGGTCGCGGGCCGGTTCCGGTGCTCGGTCGTGTTCTGGTGCTTCGTCGTGGGCCGGTGCCGGTGCCGGTGCCGGTTCGGGCCCGGGACGGTTGGTGAGCAGTCCGCCGCCGATCATCAGCACGCCGCCCAGCCATTGCAGCGGCGTCGGCGCGAGGCCGAGCGCCAGCAGGGCGACGAGTACCGTGAACGCCGGCTCCAGTTGGAGCACGCTCGCCGTCTCCCACGGCCGCAGCCGCTCCAGGGCCAGGTGCAGGGTGACGTAGGCGAGGCAGAAGTTGGTGACGGCCAGCAGGAGTTGGAGGCCGATCGTGCCGGCCGTCGGGTGCCGGCGCAGCTCGCCGGGCGCGAGCAGCAGGACCGGCAGCAGTACCACCGCCGCCGGGACCAGCCGCCACAGCGCCAGTTGCAGCGGTGGCACCTTGGCCATCAGGGACTTGGCGGGCAGGAAGGCGAGGCCGGCCAGCACCGCGCCCGCCAGCACCAGCGCGTCGCCGGCGCCGACGGCGGTGAAGCCCGCGCCGGGGTCGCGCAGCACCACCAGCACCCCGCCGCCCAGGGTGACCGCGAGACCGGCCGACTGCCACCCGCGCAGCCGGTCGCCGAGCAGCAGCACCGAGGCCAGGACGGCCGCCGGTCCCTGGAGTTGCATGAGGAAGCCGCCGTTGACCGGGCTGGTCCGGCTCAGCCCGCTGATCACCAGGACCAGCGAGAGGCCGGTGCCGACCACCGAGACGAAGCCCAGCCGGAGCCGGTCCCGGACCGTCAGACCGCGCGGGACCAGCGGTCGGCGCTGCGCCGCCAGCCAGGCGGCCAGCAGCACGGCACCGATCGACAGGTTGAGCTCGGTGGTCAGCAGCGGGTCGATCTCGCGGGTGACCCGGTTGGCCAGCACGGCGCCGGCGCCGAAGAAGGCGGCGGTCAGCAGTGCGAAGGCGTACCCCTGCGCGCGCACGCTGGACTCAGCGCGCCTTCACGCGGATCGCGTGCCCGCGCTCCACCCCGTACCGGGCGGCGAAGTCGCCCTGGTTGAGCGCGAGTCCGAGCTGGTCGCGGCTGGCGATGTAGGCCAGCGGCTCGCCCTCGCCGGTCTCGCCGAAGGTGCGGCGCAGCGGGGTGGTGAGCCGGGCGCCGCCGATCTCGATCTCCAGCTCGGTGTCGAAGGCGATGCCCCGGGCGTCCAGGAATTCCCGGGTGATGCTCGTCCAGACGTTCCCGTAGTTCTTGTCGAGAATCGCCACCTCGCCGATTATCCAGTCGCCCTCGACGACCGGTTCGGCGACCTCCAGGAGAGTGATGTCGGCGACCTCGATTTCCTCGCCGATTTCGCTGAACGGCACCCCGTTGGCAATGTGCGCGGCAGCCGAAATCACGATGTCGCGCCCGTAGAACGTCGGGTCGACGACGGGTCGGCGGACCTTCTCGGCGGTGATCCGGCGGACCTCGGCGACGCCCGCCTCCCGGACGATCCGGGTGAGCAGGCCGTTGTTGGGGGCGAAGTAGGTGTGCCCCTGCGGCGTGCGCACCCCGATCGCGTTGTCCTGGACGCCGGTGTGCGGGAAGGTGACGCAGGCGAAGACCGCGTCGGCCGGGAAGTAGCGGAACGAGTCGCGGATGTAGAGGCCGGCCTCGTAGATGTCGAACGGCGTGACGTCGTGCGTGACGTCGACGATGTTGGCGTGCGGGGCGATGCTGAGCACCATGCCCTTGCAGATGCCGACGGCGTCGTCGACGAGGCCGAAGTCGGTGAGCAGCCCGACGATCGGCCGGGGCGTGAGCAGGCCCGGGCCGGTCGAGGTGGCGGGGGCGCTGGCGGAAGCGGACATGCTGAACCCTTTCAGGATTACCGAAACGGGGTGGCGTGCATGGCGGTCCGGGATTTTCCGGCGGTGAATCGCCCGGGTAAAGGGCGTTCCAAGCGGCGCGAGATTGAAGTGAGGCTAGCACCCGATCGGTTGCGAAAAAAGCGTGTGCTGTTGCGGTCGTATGAAGTCGTTTTTAAGAAGCGGAACGATACCGCCCGTTTGCCGGAAAAGGTCCGCCCGTCCGGGTGTTCGCACGCGGGCGGAATCGGTGGGGTGTGAACCGCCGCGGACCGGGCCGGCCGCGGCTCCGTGCCGGGCCGACGGCGCGCCTCGTCGGTGTCGGCGCGGTGGAGGGCCGTGAAGTCCCCTGTGAAGGCAGCTTCATGATGGACCGTCGGGCAGTCGGGCGGCCGATTTGCGGCCCGGTGGTGCGGCGTGATTGGCTGCCGCCCGGTCGCTCTCGTGATCATCCTCCGGGATCCGCTCCAACTCGCCCCGCCCCGGCGGTGGGATGCCCTGACAGGGTCGGCGGGGGGCGCTACGGTGGGCGGTGACGAGAGGGCCGCGCGAGGCCACCGGTCACCGGGGCCCGAAGACCTGCTGGTCGGCGTCTGCACAGGCCGGAAGGCCGTGCTCGCAGACGGCCAACCCGCGCGCGGTGGAGGGACGGGCGGCGCTCGTCCGCCTTCGAGCGGGCGTGACCAGTGGGCCGAGTGGGGCGGGCGGGTCCGCGCCGGCCGCCCCATTCGGTTGGCCCCGCGCGCCGGTGCCCGCGAGCATGCCCGTGATCGGCCGAAACCGGGGACAACGCGGCTCCGGGCGGCTACCGTCGTCGGGCGGCCGGACAACCTGGGGGGCGGGGCGTTGCGATGAGTCTGTCCATGACGGTGAACGCCCGCCCCGACGCGGGAATGCCGGAGCCGGAGCCCTTCGCCCAGCGCCCCCAGAAGGCCTCGCCGGTGGTCGGCGGAGGCAACCCGCACACCGAGCAGCGGACGGTCGTCCTCACCCCCGAGGCGGAGGCGGCCGCCCGGAGCATCGCGGCCCCGCCCGGCTCGCACAACCTCCCGCCGAGTCCGACCGCCGAACTGGTCGGGCGCGCCGAGGCGTTGGAGGCGGTCGGGGACGCGCTGGCCGGCGGCGGGGGGCTGGTCACCCAGGCGACGACCCTGCACGGGCTGGGCGGCGTCGGAAAGACCGCCCTGGCCCTGCACTACGCCTATGCGCACCTGCCCGAGTACGACCTGGTGTGGTGGATCACCGCCGAATCACCGGAGCAGATCGCCGAGGCCTTCGCCGACCTCGCCGTCCACCTGAACCGGGACCGGGCGCTGGCCGAGTCGCCGAACCGGCAGGTCGAATGGGCGCTGGCCTGGCTCCGCGCCCACGAGCGCTGGCTGCTGGTCTTCGACAACGTCGAGGACCCGGTCCATCTGACGCCCTTTCTGGGCAGGCTGCTCGGTCGGGGACACCAGCTGGTGACCAGTCGGCGGGCCGACGGCTGGCACGAGGGCATCGACCCGATCCGCGTCGACGTGCTCGACGCGCCGCTCGCTGCCCGGCTGCTGCACCGGGCCGCCGGGCGGGCGGAGGAGGGCGACGAGGACGAACACGCCGAGGCCCGCGGCCTCGCCGACGAGCTCGGCCACCTGCCGATCGCCCTCGCCCAGGCCGGGGCCCACATCCGGCAGACCGGGACGAGCTTCCGGGCCTTCCGTGAACTGCTGCGCACCGTGGCGCCGTCGAGCTCCGGCGCCATGCCGAGCGCCCTGGACACGGTGTCCCGGCTCTGGCGGACCACCCTGCGCACCGTCCAGGAGACCGCCCCGTTCGCCGTCGAGCTGCTGCGGACGCTGGCCTGGTACGCCCCGGAGGCGCTGCCGCGCGAGGCGCTGCTGCCGTTCGGCTCCCGGCGCCCGGAGGAGGTGGACGCCGCCCTGGAGGTGCTGGCGGACTACAGCCTCGTCACCCTCGGCCCGCGCACGGTGGCCGTGCACCGGCTGCTGCGCAGCACCCTGCGGGCCGGGGACGAGGACGGCAAGGTGTGGGCGCGGGCGGAGCGCAACCTCGCGGGCGCGGTGGCGCGGCTCTGGCCGCAGGCGGACCAGGCCGTCCGCCGGGCGCTGCTGCCGCACGTCCGGGAGCTGACGACGGCCGGCCGCGGCTCGCCGGACCCCACCCGGGAGACCGTGGAGCTCTACCGGCTGGCGGCGGCGGAGCTCGCCGCACCGGAGCAGCGGGTCTTCGTGATCCCGCTGGTCACGGCGGTCATCATGTACTTCTGGTGCCACGGCCAGTTCGTCTCCACCGGGGCCGCCTACGCCCAGCTGACCGTCCGGCTCTCCGACCCGATGCACATCGACGCGGAGCTGGTCCGCCGGCTGCGCGAGGACCACCAGGACGTGCCCGAGGCCCTGTTCCGGCCCTTCGTGCTGCTGAACGCGTGCTTCGCCGGGCAGTCGGCCGAGGCCGAGCTGGAGCACCTCGGCCGGGCCCTGGTGGAGCTCGGCGCCAGCGGCGTGCTCGGCCCGCAGATCGAGATCCCGCAGGTGTTCGGGGCGGAGTACGCCTTCGCCTTCCTCGACCTGTACCTGGCGGGGCAGGCCACCGCGGGGGAGATCACCTGGCGGCTGGCCCGCGACTTCGCCGACGTCCACCGCAATCCGCTCGCCCTCACCTACTCCCTGCACTGCGGGATCGACAGCATGCTGGAGCTGACGCCGTGACCCATGCCGTGGTGGACCTCGACGAGAACGGGCGGCTGCTCGTACCGGGCACCCGGACGCCGGTGCCGCCGGCGCGGGTGGCCGAGCACCTGGCGCGCCACCTGAAGGTGCCGGAGCGGGCCACCGACCTGTACGTGTACGTGCACGGGTGGCAGACCGGTGCGCAGGCGGCCGAGCGGGCGGCGGAGGCGCTGATCGCGCGGGCCGTCGAGCTGCGGCGGACGGCGCCGACGGCGTACCCGGGGCTGGCGGGGCGCGGGTACCGGCCCTGGTGCGTGGTGGTGCGCTGGCCGTCGTCGAGCCTGCCCTCGCCGGCCGGGTACCGGCGGATCCGGGACCGGGCGCACGCGATGAGCGGACCCGGGCACGGGCAGGCGGGGCTGGTGATCGGGCACCTGCTCGGCTACCTGGACGCGGAGCGCGGGCACCCGGACGCCCCCGAGGTGCTGGCGAACCGCTCGGGCCAGTACCTGCACCTGGTGGGGCACTCGTTCGGCGGCCGGTTCCTGTGCGAGGCGGTGCAGTGGGCGGCGGAACGGCCGGCCGCGGAGCCGCGGGTGCTGGGGTGGAGCGGTCCGGCGGATCCGGCGCGGCCGTTCACCGTGGACAGCGCGCTGGTCTTCCAGATGGCCGCGCCGAGGGACGCCTTCGACCGGCTCTTCCCACGGCTGTTCCCGGCGCCGGGGCGGCCGGGGGCGCCGCTGCGCGGGCCGCTGGTGCTCACCCACTCGCGCTGGGACCGGGCCACCGGCTTCTGGCACCTGCGGGCCGAGGGTGCGCCGGGGATCGGGCACTCGGGGGTGGGGACGGCGCCGGTCGGGCAGTTCTCCACCGCGCTGCTGGCGACGGACACGCCGTACGCCAAGCAGACGCTGGACCACCCGATCGTCAACGTCGACGCGGGGCGGGTCTTCCGGGGGAGCGCGACCGGGCGCCGGCTGGCACCGGCGGGCGCCCACTCGGACTTCCAGCACCCGGAGTCGGCGCACCTGTTGCTGAGCCTGGCGGCCTTCTCCCGCTGAGCCGGAGGGGCGTTATCGTCCGATTGCCCGATTCGGCGGGTGTCCTCATCTGATGATCACTTGTCGGCCGGGGACGCGATGCCCCCCGTACCGCGCGGCCCAGTCCAATCCCCTCCGTACACGGCCGGTGTGCCCCGCCGGTCCAGCCCCAGCGTACGGAAGGCAGTCCAGACCATGGCTCGCACAGACGACCAGGCCTCGCACGACCAGCAGTTCCGGGAGGCCGCGAACCGGCTGGGGATCGGCCGCCGCCGCTTCCTGACCGTCACCTCGGCCGCCGCCGCGCTGGCGTTCACCACCAACCTGCCGAGCGCCCACGCCGCGGACGCCGAGATCGCGCCCCGGACGCTGACCGAGAACCCGTTCACCCTGGGCGTCGCCTCCGGCGACCCGCTGAGCGACGCCGTCGTGCTCTGGACCCGCCTCGCCCCCCGCCCGCTGGAGCCCGGCAACGGCCTGCCGCCCACCGGCGTGGTCAAGGTCGACTGGGAGATCGCCCGGGACGAGAAGTTCCGCAAGATCGCCCGCCGCGGCACCGCCAAGGCCCACGCCGAGTTCAACTACACGGTGCACGTCGACGTCGACGGCCTCGACGCCGACCGCGTCCACTGGTACCGCTTCAAGGTCGGCGGCTGGGTCAGCCCGGTCGGCCGGACCCGCACCTCCCCGGCGCGCGGCCGCAACATCGACGAGGTCCGCTTCGGCCTGGTCTCCTGCCAGGCCTACGAGGACGGCTACTTCACCGCCTACCGGCACCTCGCGAACGAGGACCTCGACGCCGTCTTCCACGTCGGCGACTACATCTACGAGTACGGCATCAACGCCGTCGGCGGCGACCGCAAGTACACCGACCGCACCCTGCCGTCGCTGTTCAACCACGAGACCACCACCCTGGAGGACTACCGGCTGCGGTACGCCCTCTACAAGGCCGACCCCGACCTCCAGGCCGCGCACGCCGCGCACGCCTGGTACGTCACCTGGGACGACCACGAGGTCGAGAACAACTACGCCGCCGGCATCCCCGAGAAGAACCAGTCGGTGGAGGCCTTCGTCGCCCGCCGCGCCGCCGCGACCCGCGCCTACTGGGAGAACATGCCGCTGCGTATGCCCAAGCCGGACGCCACCGACCTCAAGCTGTACCGCCGCCACCACTACGGGAAGCTGGCGCAGTTCGACATCCTCGACACCCGCCAGTACCGCTCCGACCAGGCCAACGGCGACGGCTGGCAGTACCCCACCGCGGAGTCGGCGGACCCGGCCCGCACGCTGATGGGCGCCACCCAGGAGCGCTGGCTGATGGACGGCTTCCGCAAGTCCAAGGCGGTGTGGAACGTCGTGCCGCAGCAGGTCGTCTTCTCCCGCCGCAAGAACACCACCGCGGCGGCCTCCAAGCTGTCCATGGACGCCTGGGACGGCTACCCGGCCGCGCGGGAGCGGTTCCTGGCCGGCGCCGAGGACATCGGCGTGGAGAACCTCGTCATCCTCACCGGTGACGTGCACGTCGCCTACGCGATGGACGTCAAGCGCGACTTCGACGACCCGGACTCGCGGACCGTCGGCGTCGAGATCGTCGGCACCTCGATCGCCAGCGACGGCGACGGCGAGGAGCACCCGGGCAACTGGGCGACCCTGACGGCGGCCAACCCGCACATGAAGTTCTACGACGGGCGGCGCGGCTACACCGCGATCACGCTCAACGAGGAGCACGCGCGGGCCGACTACCGGGTGGTCTCGCACATCACCCGCCCGGGCGGCACCGTCAGCACCGCCGCCTCCTTCGTCAGCGAGGCCTACAACCCGGGCATGCAGCGCGCCTGACGCCCCGCTCCCCGATCCCCGGCCCGGTCGTACCGTTCCCCGATGCGGTACGCCCGGGCCGGTCCATGTCCCCGTCCGGTCCATGTCCCGGGCCGGTTCCGGGAGGGTTCGTGGACGATGCGGAGGTGTCGTGAACCTGCGGTGATCGGCCGTTGATCGGCCGTAGAGCAGGGCCGTGGACCATCTGCGGCAGGGGAAACCCGGGGCGACGGTCACCACCGCTCGGCACCGCCCTCGGCGCGCCGCACGGCCGCCCGAGCCCCTGGTCCCCGGTAGTTGGCCAACCCACGGAAGGCGGACGGAGCATGGACGGCGTTCACACCCTGCAGTCGACGGCGGGCTTCGGAGAGCTGCTCAGGATCCGGCGCGAGCGCATCGGCCTGACCCAGCAGGTGCTGGCCGATCACGCGACCCTGAGCGTCAGGGCCATCCGCGACATGGAGAGCGGACGGGTGCAGCGCCCCCGGCAGGAGACGGTCCGGCTGCTGGCCGACGCACTGCGGCTGGAGGGACGCAGCCGCTCGGTGTTCGAGGCGGCCGCGCGCCGCCAGGCGCCCGCCGAGGAGCCGCGCGACGAACCGGCCGCCCCGCCGGTGGCCCGCGGCGCGATCGTCGGCCGGGAACCGGAGGTCGACGCGCTGACCGACGCCCTCGCCGTGCACGGCGACCGGCTGGTCACGGTGACCGGCCTCGGCGGGGTCGGCAAGACCAGACTGGTGCTGGAGGCCGCCCGCCGACTGCACCTGACGGCCCGCTGGTCGGTGCGCTGGACGGACTGGGCCCGCCAGCCCGGGATGGGCCCGGAGCGCCGCGCCGAGCTGGTCCGGACGATCGGCGGACGCCCCACCCTGCTGGTCCTGGACGGCGCCGACACCGGGGTGGAGCCCGCCCTGCTGGACGAGCTGTTCCAGCGCTGCCCCGGCCTGCGGGTGCTGATCACCGCCCGGGTCGCCCAGCCGCTGCCCGGCGGCCAGGTGGTCCCGCTCGCCCCGCTGCCCACCCCGGGTCCCGACCTCGACCACGACCCGGCCGCGCTCGCCGAGGTGGGCGCCGTCCGGCTGCTGCTGTCGCACCTGCGCCGGCTGCGCCCCGGCTACCGGCTGGAGCCCGAGGAGGCGCCGGCGGTGGCCGCGCTCTGCCGCCAGCTGGACGGTCTGCCCGGCGCGCTGGAGCTGGCGGCCGGCTGGTCGACGGTGCTCTCCCCGCGCCAGCTGGTGGCCCGGCTGGCCGAGGGGCCGTTCCAACTGGCGCCGCCCCCGGCCGGGTTCGGCGGCTGCGGCGGGGTCGGCGAGGCCCTGGACGCGGCGCTCGACCGGCTGACGCTGGGGCAGCGCGACCTGCTGGCGCGGCTGGCCGCCGAACCGGGGGACTGGTCGGGCGAGGACGCCGTCGAGCTGAGCGGCCGGCCCCCGCACGAGTCGCTGGCCGCCGTGCACGAGCTGCTGGCGAGCGGGCTGATCCGCAGCGTCCCGGCCCGCGACGGCGTGCGGTTCACCGTGCTGAACCTCTGCCGCCGGCTGTTCGGCGCCGCCGGGGCGTACCCGGCGCTGGCGGCGGCGAGCTGAGGCCCGGGCCCCGCCCTCGGCTCCCGTGCGGCCCGCGGTTCCCGCACCCCCGCGGTTCCCGCACCCCCGCGGTTCCCGCACCCCCGCGGTTCCCGCACCCCCGCGGCTCCGGCCCACTCCGTGGTTCCCGCGCCGCCGATACTGCCCGTCACTTGCCGGGCGAGCTGCCGGTCCGCCGGCCGGATCCTCCCTAGCGTTTCTGTTCAGCACTCACCGAACTCACCGACACAGAGGGTTTGCGCCGTGGACCAGTTGGAGCAGCAGCGCCAAGAGGCCGAACCGGCCGGGCTGGAGGTCGTCGTGACGACCATGGCCTCGGACTCGCACACCTGGAACCTGGTCTTCCTGCAGCTGCTGCTGGAGGAACTCGGCCACCGGGTCAGCAACCTGGGCGCCTGCGTGCCGGACGACCTGCTGGTCGCCGAGTGCCGCCGGATCGAGCCGGACCTCATCGTGCTCAGCAGCGTCAACGGGCACGGCCACCACGACGGCCTGCGGGTGATCCGCGCGCTGCGCGCCTGTCCCGAACTGGCCCGCACGCCCACGGTGATCGGCGGCAAGCTCACCATCGCCGGGCCCGGCGACCCGGACCGGCAGCACGCGCTGCTGGCCGCCGGGTTCGACGGGGTCTTCGAGGAGGGGCGCCCGGTCGCCGACTTCCGCTCCTTCGTGGGCTCGCTCCCGGCCCCGGTCCGGGCCGCCGCGCTGCCCGGGGTGCCGCGATGAGCGGCCTCGCCGCCGCGCCGGGCGGCCGGCTCCCCGCCGGATCCGGCTTCGGCGCCTTCGTCGCCCGGGCCCGGACGGCCGGCGCCCTGGTGGTCCAGCCCCGGATGGGCATGGCCGACCCGCTGCGGATGCGCGACGGCCTGCTCGCCACCCGGGGCGCGGACGCCGTCACCGTCGGCACCATCACCCTGGACAGCTACACCCGCACCGGCGACCTCGCCGCCGCCCGCCGCGCCCTGGCCGAGGGGGTCGGGCTGAACGGCTACCCGATCGCCGGCCACCCGGTCGACGTCACCCGGGCGGTGCTGCGCGGGGTCGCCGGAGCGGGCTTCCCGGTGCAGGTCCGGCACGGCTCGGCGCAGCCCGAGCACATCGTCCGCGCCCTGCTCGCGGTCGGCCTGGACGCCACCGAGGGCGGCCCGGTCTCGTACTGCCTGCCGTACAGCCGCACGCCGCTGCGCGAGGCGGTGGAGAGCTGGCGGCGCAGCTGCGAACTGCTCGCGTCCGCCGCCGAGTCCGGCGCCGAGCCGCACCTGGAGACGTTCGGCGGCTGCCTGATGGGCCAGCTCTGCCCGCCGAGCCTGCTGATCGCGGTGAGCGTGCTGGAGGCGCTGTTCTTCCGGCAGCACGGGCTGCGCAGCATCTCGCTCAGCTACGCCCAGCAGCCCGACCCGCGCCAGGACGAGGAGGCGCTGACCGTGCTCGGCCGGCTCGCCGACGAGCTGCTGCCGGACGTCGACCGCCACCTCGTGCTCTACGCCTACATGGGCGTCTTCCCCCGGACGCCCGGCGGTGCCCGGCTGCTGCTGGAGGACGCGGCCCGGCTGGCGGTGCGCACCGGGGCGGCCCGGCTGATCGTGAAGACGACGGCGGAGGCGCACCGGATCCCGACCGTCGCCGAGAACGTCCGGGCGCTGGAGACGGCCGCCTCGGCCGCGAGCGCCGAGCACGTCCGCCCGCCGCTCGCGGTGCCCGACACCGGCATCGAGGCGGAGGCCCGGGCGCTGATCGGCGCCGTGCTGGAGCTGGACGCGGACATCGGCCGGGCCCTGGTCCGGGCCTTCGCGGCCGGCTACCTGGACGTGCCCTACTGCCTGCACCCCGACAACGCCGGCCGGGCCCGCAGCTCGCTCGGGCCGGACGGGCGGCTGCACTGGTCGGACGTCGGCTCGCTGCCGATCGGCGGCCTGTCCGGCGGCCCGCGCCCGCCGATCCTCGGCTCCGCCGACCTCCTCGGCGCGCTCTCCCACGTCCAGTGGAGCTACGACGGCCGCGCCGCCGACACCCCGGACCTCGACCGAACACCCGCCGCACCACGAGAGTTGGGACTCACCACGCCATGACCACCGACGGGCCCACCCCCGCGGCCGCCGCCGCCCTGCTCCCCGACCCCGGCCGCCACCTGACCTCGCCGACCACCCGCGCCGCGCTGCGGATCCAGCACCAGCTGCTCTCCGCCGCCCGCGAGTACCTGCGCGGCGAGGGCTTCACCGAGCTGCTGCCGCCCATCATCGGCCCGGTCACCGACCCCGGCTCGCGCGGCTCCAAGCAGGTCGACGTCGACTTCTACGGCCACCGCTACAAGCTGATGACCAGCGCGATCCTCTACAAGCAGGCCTCGCTGCTGGCCTTCGACAAGATCTTCTGCATCGCGCCGAACGTCCGGCTGGAGCCGCTGGAGACCGCCGGGACCAACCGCCACCTGGCCGAGTTCCACCAGCTCGACGTCGAGGTGGCCGGGGCGAGCCGGGACGACGCCGTGCGGCTGGTCGAGGAGCTGGTGGTGCACATGGTCGGCAGCGTGGTGCGCGAGCTGCCCAAGGAGTTCGCCGAACTCGGCCGGGACACCGGGGCGTTCGCGGAGCTGCTGAAGGGCTCCTTCGGCCGGATGAGGCACGCCGAGGCGGTCGGCGAGCTCCAGGGGCTGGGCCACCCGCAGAGCCCGGACGCCGAACTCGACTGGGCCGGCGAGGCGCTGCTCTCGGGCCGGCGGGACCGGCCGTTCTTCGTCACCGACTACCCCAAGGGCTCGCGCGGCTTCTACGACCGCGAGAACCCCGAGGACCCGGGCCTGCTGCGGAACTTCGACCTCATCGCGGCCGAGGGCTACGGCGAGCTGTGCAGCGGCAGCCAGCGGACCAACGACTACGCCGAGATCGTCACCCGGATGCGTGAGACGGGGGAGAACCCGCAGAAGTACCGCTGGTACCTGGACCTGGTCCGCGAGGGGGTGCCCGGCAGCGCGGGCTTCGGCATCGGCGTCGAGCGGCTGACCCGGTACGTGGCCGGGCTGGACGCGGTCTGGCAGGCCAGCGCGTTCCCGAAGGTGGCGGGGGTGGTGACGCCGTGAGCGGGCGCAGGGAGCGAACCAGGAGGCGCGGCGCGCGTCGCGAGGCGACTGCCGGGCGAAGCGAGGTGGGAGCATGAGCGACCTGTCGGCGCCGGGGTTCCCGGAGGAGGAGGTCCGGCAGCGGGCCCGGGCCGGGACGGCGGCGGCCTTCCCGCCGCCGGGCAGCTACGGGCAGGTGCTGTTCGGTGCCGAGCGCCCGGCCGTCGGGCCCGGGGCGGCGGACGCCTCGGACGCCCTGGACGCGCTGCGGATCGTCCCGCCGGTGTTCGTGCCGCAGCGGCTCGCCAAACTGATCGACCTGGGCCGCGAGCCGGACTACCGGGACGTCGAACTCACCACCGCCATCGGCGGGTTCACCTCCGCGCTGCCGGTGTACGTGTCCGCGACCGGCTCCACCCGGGCGGCCGGCGGGGACCTCGGGCTGGCGCTCGGCGGGCAGGCGGGCGCGCTCGGCCTGCCGATGGTGATCGGCGAGAACGTCGTCCCGGTGAACGGCTACGGCCGGCTCGGCGAGGCCGCCGACCGCGCCCTGCTCGGCCGGCTGCGCGCCTACACCGAGCACCTCCCGGACGGGTTGGGCGGGGTGGCCGTCCAGCAGTCCACCGAGGACGCCGACGCCGAGGTGTGGAACCTCGTCTACAGCGACCCGGCGGCCCTGCCGCTGCTCGAATCGGGGCGGCTGGCCTTCGAGTTGAAGGTCGGGCAGGGCGCGAAGCCGGGGCTCGGCGGGATGACCGTGCTGGACGCCGCGGCCGCCGCCCGGCTCGGGGACCGCTACGGCCTCGACCCGGTCTTCGGCGAGGACGGCCGGGTGCTGCGCGCGAGCACCCCGGGCACCTTCACGGCCGAGATCCTGCGTCAGCAGGTCCGGCTGATGCGCAACAACTTCCCCCGGGCCCGGGTCTGGGTGAAGCTGCACCCCGGCCGGGACGTCGCCGAGGCCGCCCGGGTGGCCGCCGAGGCCGGTGCGGACGCCGTCACCGTGGACGGCGCGGAGGGCGGCACCGGCTGGGCGCCGGGCGTCTTCCCGGCGCAGGTCGGGCTGCCGCTGGCGGAGTGCCTGCGGCGGCTGGCGGCCGCCGGGCCGCCGCCCTGCCTGCTGGTCTCGGGGCGGATGTGGGAGGGCGGCCGGGCGGTCAAGAGCCTGGCGCTGGGCGCCCGCGCGGTGGGCCTGGGCCGGGCGGCCCTGCTGGCCGCGGCCGAGGACCCGGAGGCGGGCCTGATCCGGTTCGCCGACTGCCTGGCGCTGGAACTGCGGCTGCTGATCAGCGCGCTCGGGAAGTACACGCCGGCCGCCCTGGAGCGGGCCGACGTGTGGTCCCCGGAATTCCCCGGGTGATTTCCCGGTGATTCCCCTGCCGGTCTAGTCGAAGAGCGATATCAACCGAGCCCGTCGAGGCGCCTCCGTGCGCCCCGGCGGGCCGGTCGTGTTTCACCAACTCGCTTGGATGGGGCGGCAGTTGAAACTGCCGATGGTCTTCCGGAAATTCTGCCGATCGGCGCCGGAAAGCCGCCCTATCGTCGAGACCACTGCCCGCAGCGTCGTCAATTCATCGGGGTTGGATGATGGAATCTCGCGGTTTCCCCTTCATGTCCGTCGCGCGCCGGTTCCCGGACCGGCCGGCCGTACGGCTCGGCGCCCGGACCGTCCGCTTCCGGGAGCTGGACGAGCTGAGCGGCGCCCTCGCCGCCCGGATCGCCCCCGGGCGGACGGTGGCCGTCACCGGCCGCGACCGGCTGGACCACCTGGTCGGCCTGCTCGCCGCCCTCCGGGCCGGGGCCACCTACCTGCCGCTGGACCGGGAGGCCCCGGAGGAACGCAACCGCTGGATCCGCGAGGACGCCGGCGCCGTCCTCGCCCTCACCGACGGCGAGCTGACTGAGACCGCGCCCGCGCCGTCCGGCGACGGCGCCGCCGCCCCCGGCTACCTCATCTACACCTCCGGCACCACCGGCCGCCCCAAGGGCGTGCACGTCCCGCTGGACGCGCTGACCGGCCACCTGGCCGCCGCCGTCGACCGCTTCGGCCTCACCGCCGAGGACGTCGTCCTGCACCTCGCCCGCCCGACCGTGGACGTCGCCGTCGAGCAGGCCCTCACCACCCTCTCGGCAGGCGCCTGCCTACTGATCCCCGAGCGGCAACTGCTCGGCCCGGACGCCCTGCTGGACCTGCTGGACACCGAGGGCGCCACCGTCGCCAACCTCGCCGCCGGCTACTTCCAGGAGGTGGTGACGGCGCTGCGCGCCCGCGGCCGCGCCCCGCGCACCCTGCGCCTGATGATCTCCGGCAGCGACCGGCTCCACCCGGACACCGCCGCCGGCTGGTGGGCCGCCACCGGCGTGCCGCTGCTGAACGCCTACGGGCCCACCGAGACCGTGATCACCGCCACCGTCCACGAGCTGTCCGGCGCCACCGAGGCCGCGGTGGTCCCGATCGGCACCCCGCTGGGCGGGCGCCGCGCCTACGTCCTGGACGACCGGATGCGCCCGGTCGCCGGCCCCGGCGAGGCCGGCGAGCTCTACCTCGGCGGGCCGCTGCTCGCCTCCGGCTACCACGGCCGCCCCGGCCTGACGGCGGGCCGGTTCGTCGCGGACCCGTTCGCGCCCGAGCCGGGCGCCCGGATGTACCGGACCGGCGACATCGTGCGCCGCGAGGGCCCGGACGCCCCGCTGGAGTTCGTCGGCCGCGCCGACCACCAGGTGAAGATCCGCGGCTTCCGGGTCGAGCCCGGCGAGATCGAGCAACTGCTCGCCGCCCGTCCCGGCGTCTCCGCCGCCGTGGTCGTCGCCCACGAGGGCAGGCTCGCCGGATACGTCACCGGTGACGCCCCCGACCCCGCCGCGCTCCGCGCCCACCTGGCCGGGCGGCTGCCCGAGCACATGGTCCCGGCCACCCTCACCGTGCTGGACGCCTTCCCGCTGACCGCCGGCGGCAAGATCGACCGGGCCGCGCTGCCCGAACCGCAGTCCGCGCCCGCCGCCGCCCCGGCCGGCCGGCCGCTGCGCACCCCCGCCGAACAGCTGATCGCCACCGTCTGGGCGGACGTGCTGGGCGTGCCCGAGGTCGGCGCCGAGGACAACTTCTTCCACCTGGGCGGCGACTCGCTGACCGCCGTGCGCGTGGTCGGCCGGGTCTTCGACGTCTTCGGGATGATCTCCCCGTACACCATCTTCGACGCCCCGACCCTCGCCGAGTTCGCCGCCGCCGTCACCGCCGCCGCCGGTGGCGAGCGCCCGCCGCTGACCCGGGCCGGGGCCGCCTCGGCGCCGCTCTCCCCGTACCAGCGCGGCCTCTGGTTCCTCGACCAGTGGAACCCGGACGCGCCCACCTACATCGTGCCGTGGGTGTTCCGCTTCGCCGGCCCGGTCGACCCGGAGCTGCTGCGGAGGGCGCTGGAGGGCGTGGTGGCGCGGCACGAGGCGCTGCGCACCACCTTCGAGCTGACCGAGGACGGGCCCCGCCAGCTGATCCACCCCTCGGTGGAGGTGCCGTTCACCGTGGCGGACACCGCGGCCGGGCGCGTCGACGCGCTGGTCGCCGAGGCCGCGCTGGTCCCCTTCGACCTGGAGAACGGCCCGCTGCTGCGCGCCCACCTCTACCGCACCGGCGACACCGCCACGCTGCTGCTGCTCTGCCACCACATCGTCTGGGACGAGGGCTCGCTGCCCGTGCTGGAGGGCGAACTCGCCGCCCTGTACGAGGCGCTCGCGGCAGGCCGCCCGGCCGACCTGCCCGAGCCCGGCGTCCAGTACGCCGACTACAGCGCCTGGCAGTACCGGGACCCGTCCCATGCCGAGCGCCAACTCGCCCACTGGCGCGAGCACCTGGCCGACGCGCCGACCGAACCGGCGCTGCCCACCGACCACCCCCGTCCCGAGGTGCAGCGCTTCCGCGGCGACTTCCACCGCTTCGCGATGCCGCGCCCGGTCGCCGAGGCGGTCCGCGCACTGGCCCGCAGCGAGGACGCCACCCCGTTCATGGTGCTGCTGGCCGGCCTGGCGCTCACCCTGCACCGCCGCACCGGACAGCGCGACCTGGTGCTCGGATCCCCGGTGAGCGTTCGCGGCCGGGCCGAACTGGACGCCCTCGTCGGCTACTTCGTCAACCTGCTGCCGCTGCGGGTGCGCCTCGACGAGTCGGCGGACTTCCGCGAACTGGTCCGGCACGTCCGCGAGGTGGCGATCGCCGGCTACCGCCACCAGGAGGCGCCGTTCGACGACATCGCGGCGAGCGCCCTGGAGGACCGCCCGGACGACCGGGCCGAGAACCGCAACCCGCTCTGCCAGGTGCTGCTGGAGCTGCACCCGCTGGACACCCGCCCGCTGACCGTCGGCGGCGTCGAGGTGACCCGGGAGCTGTACTCCAACCCGGTCTCCCGCTTCGACCTGTCGATCTCCGTCGACGACCGGGGCACCGACTTCACCGGCCGCTTCGAGTACGACTCCGACCTGTTCGACGCCGCCACCATGGCCGAGCTGTGCGAGGCCTGGCTGGGCACCCTGGCCACCGCCGTCGAGGCGCCCGTGCACGCCCTGTTCGAGGCCCGCGCCGCCGGCGCCCCGGAGGCGCCCGCCCTCGTCTCCGGCGAGGAGCGGCTCTCCTACGGTGAGCTGAACACCCGGGCCAACCGGCTCGCGCACCACCTGGCCGAGGCCGGGACCGGCCGCGGCGACACCGTCGCGGTGCTGGTCGAGCGCGGCCCCGACCTGGTGGTCGCGCTGCTCGCGGCGCTCAAGACCGGTGCCGCCTACACCCTGCTGGACCCGGACTTCCCGGCCGAGCGGCTGGCCGGCGCGTTCGCCGACTGCGCGGCCGCGCTGCTGGTCACCCACCGCCGCGCGAGCCCGCCGTTCCCCGTCGGGCACCACCTCGACCTGGACGCGCAGGCCGCCGCGATCGCCGCCCGCCCCGGCCACGACCCGGGCGTGCCGGTCACCGGCGACGACCTCGCCTGCGTGATGTTCACCTCCGGCTCCACCGGCCGCCCCAAGGGCGCGGCCGTGCCGCACCGCGCGCTCACCACCACCTACCTCGGCCAGGACTACGCCCGCTTCGGCCCCGAGGAGGTCTGGCTGCAGTGCTCCCCGGTCTCCTGGGACGCCTTCGCCCTGGAGCTGTACGGCGCGCTCGCCTTCGGCGGGGTCTGCGTGCTGCAGCCCGGCCAGCGGCCCGACCCGCAGGCCGTCGCCGAGCTGACCCGGCGCCACGGCGTCACCCAGCTCCAGCTCTCCGCCAGCCTGTTCAACTTCCTGCTGGAGGAGTTCCCGGAGACCTACGACGACCTCAAGGTGGCCTTCACAGCCGGTGAGCGGGCCTCCGTCACCCACGTCGGCAAGGCGCTCGGCCAGTACCCGGACCTGGTGGTCGCCAACGGCTACGGCCCGGTGGAGAGCCTAGGCCTCACCACCTGCCACCGGGCCACCCCCGAGGACGCCGCGGGCAGCGCCATCCCGATCGGCCGCCCGCTGCACGGCAAGGCCGTGCACGTCCTGGACGAGCGGCTGGAGCCGGTGCCCGACGGCACCACCGGCGAGCTCTACGCGGCCGGCGGCGGCCTCGCCCACGGCTACGTCGGCCGGCCCGGGCTGACCGCCCAGCGCTTCGTCGCCTCCCCGTTCGGCGCCCCCGGCGAGCGGCTGTACCGCACCGGCGACCTCGGCCACCGGCGCCCGGACGGCCTGCTGGAGATCACCGGCCGGATCGACGACCAGATCAAGGTCCGCGGCTTCCGGGTCGAGCCCGGCGAGATCGAGGACGCGCTGACCCGCCACCCCGCCGTCCGCGAGGCCGCCGTCACCGTCCACGAGCCCGCCCCCGGCGACCACCGGCTCGCCGCCTACGTCACCCTCGACGCGGGCGCGGACGGGGCCGGCCCCGAGGCGCTGCTGGACCACCTCGCCAGGCTGCTGCCCGAGCACATGGTCCCCGCGACCCTCGACGTGCTGGACGCCCTGCCGCTCAACCCCAACGGCAAGGTCGACCGCAAGGCCCTGCCGGCCCCCGCCGGGCGCCGCGCCGCCGCGGCCGATCCGCTCACCCCGCGGCAGCGGCTGGTCGCCGACGCCGTGCGCGCCGTCCTGGACCTGCCGGAGGACCTCGGTCCGGACGCCAACTTCTTCCGCATCGGCGGCAATTCGCTGGCCGCCGTGCGGGTCGCCATGAAGCTCTCGCAGCAGACCGGCAGCCGCGTCCCGCCGCACGTGGTGTTCCGCGGCCGGACCGTGGGCGCCATCGCCGAACGGCTGGCCTCGTGATGGCGGGCCGCCCCGAATCCGCCCGCCCCGATTCCGCCCGCCCCGGGCTTCCCCACCTCGACCCCAGCCGCCCCGAGCCCGGCCGTCCCGAGCGCGGCCGGGCAGGAAGGAACGACGCCGTGAGCCCGTCCGCCGACCCCGTGGCCGAGCCGGCCCGCACCGCGCCCGTCTCGGGCCTCCAGCGCGGCCTCTGGTTCCTCGACCACCTGAACCCGGGAACCGTCACCTACACCACCCCCTGGACGTACCGGGTCACCGGCCCGCTCGACCTCGGGCTGCTGGCCCGCGCCCTGGACGCCGTCACCGCCCGGCACGAGGCACTGCGGACCACCTTCGCGCTGCACCCCGGCGGCCCGCGCCAGCACGTCCACGACGCCCTGGCCGTACCGCTCGCCGTCACCGACCTGCGCGGCCTGCCGGAGGGCGAACGGGAGGAGCGCGCGGAGGAGTTGGTCGCCGAACGGGCCGCCGAGCCGTTCGACCTCGCGGCCGGCCCGCTGCTGCGCGCCGAGGCGATCCGGCTCGCCGAGGAGCGCACCACCCTGCTGTTCGTCGTCCACCACATCATCTGGGACGGCTGGTCGGCCGACCTCTTCGAGCGCGAACTCACCGAGCACTACCGGGCGTTCGCCGAGCACCGGACGCCGGACCTGCCCGCCCTCGGCCTCCAGTACGCCGACTGGGCCGAGGAGGAGGAGCACGCCTCCTACGAGGAGCACCTCGCCTACTGGAAGGACCGCCTCGAAGGTGCCCCCGCCCTGCTCGACCTGCCCGGCGACCGCCCGCGCCCCGCCGAGCGCGGCGAGCGCGGCGCCACCGAGCACTTCGGCCTCGCCCCCGGCACCGCCGCCCGCGTCCGGGCGCTCGCCGAGGAGGAGGGCGCCACCCCGTTCACCGTCCAGCTCGCCGCCTTCGCCCTGCTGCTGAACCGCTGGACCGGCGCCGACGACCTGCTCGTCGGCACCCCGGTCACCACCCGAAACCGGCCCGAACTCGCCGACCTGCTGGGCTACTTCGTCAACCTGCTGCCGCTGCGCATCCGGCTCGCCCCGGGCGCGACCTTCCGGGGGCTGGTCGCCGACCTCCAGGACGGCGCCTTCGACGCCTTCGGCTACCTCGACGTGCCGTTCGACCAGCTGGTCGACCACCTCGGCACCGCCCGCACCCCGCAGCACCCGCCGCTGGTCCAGGTGGTGTTCGGCGCCCACGGCGAGGACCGCGCCCCGCTCGCACTGGGCGCGGCCACCGCCCGGCGCGCCGTCCGCTCCAACGGCACCAGCAAGTTCGACCTGACCTGGTCCGTCTTCGAGCCCGCCGGGGACGCGGCGGACGGCGGCGGCGAACTGCGCGGCGAGGCCGAGTACAGCACCGACCTCTTCGACCCCGGCACCGTCCGCCGCCTCGCCGCCGACTACGCGGCCCTGCTGGACGCCGCCCTCGCCGACCCGGACGCCACCGTGCTCCGGCTCACCGCCGCCCCCGCGGCCGGGCGGCAGCCCGGCCCCGCCCGGCTGGACGAGGGCCACTGCCTGCACCAGCTCTTCGAGCGGGCCGCCGACGCCCACGGCGACCGGCCGGCCGTCAGCGACGGGCGGGAGACCCTCGACTACGCCGAACTCGACCGCCGCGCCAACCGGTTGGCGCACACCCTGCGCGCCCGCGGGGTGCGCCCCGGCGACCGGGTCGGCCTACTGCTGGAACGCACCGCCGCCGTCACGGTCGCCGTCCTCGCCGTCCTCAAGACGGGCGCCGCCTACGTCCCCGTCGACCTCGCCGCCCCCGCCGACCGGGCCGCCCTGGTCTTCGGCGACACCGCCGTCACCGCCGTCCTCACCGACCGCCCCGACCGCGCCCCCGCCGGCCCCTGGCAGACCCTCGACCTGACCGCCCGGGCCGCCGAGATCGCCGCCCACCCCGACACCCGCCCGCCCGCCGCCGGCCGCCCCGGCGACCTCGCCTACCTCATCTTCACCTCCGGCTCCACCGGCCGCCCCAAGGGCGTCGCGGTCGCCCACGAGCACGTCAGCCGGCTGCTCGACTCCGGCCGCGGGCACTTCGGCTTCGGACCCGACACCACCTGGACGCTCTTCCACAGCTACGCCTTCGACTGGACCGTCTGGGAACTGTGGGGCGCGCTGCTGCACGGCGGCCGCCTGATCGTCGTGCCCTACCTGACCAGCCGCTCGCCGGAGGAGTTCGCCGAACTCCTCGACGAGCAGCAGGTCACCCACCTGTGCCTCACACCGTCCGCGCTGCGCCAGCTCGAACCGGCCCTGCGCCGGCGACCCCGCGAACTGCCCGCGCTGCGCTGGATCATGCTCGGCGGCGAGGCCCTGGACCCGGGCGTCGTGCAGCGCTGGCACGATCTCGACCCGCTGCCGCCCGCCCGGCTCTGCAACCTCTACGGGATCACCGAGACCACCGTCCACGTCACGATCCACGACGTCGCCGAGGGCGGCGCCGGCTTCGAGCGCAGCCTCATCGGCGAGCCGATGCCGCACCTCACCGCGGCCGTCCTGGACGACTGGCTGCGCCCCTGCCCGCCCGGCGTCCCCGGCGAGCTGTACATCGGCGGCGGCAGCCTGGCCCACGGCTACTGGGGGCGTCCCGGCCTCACCGCCGGCCGCTTCGTCGCCGATCCCGCCGGACCGCCCGGCGCCCGCCTCTACCGCACCGGCGACGTCGCCAGGCGGCTGCCGGACGGCGGCCTGGAGTACGTCGGCCGCGCCGACTTCCAGGTCAAGCTGCGCGGCTTCCGGATCGAGCTGGGCGAGATCGAGAACGCCCTCGCCGCCCACCCCGACGTCGACGCCTGCGTGGTGACCGTCCACGACGACCGGCTCGCCGCGTACGTCACCGGCCGCGCCCCCGACGACCTGCGCGGCTTCCTCGGCCGCTCGCTGCCGCCGTACATGGTTCCGGCGAGCGTCACCGTGCTGGACGCGCTGCCGCTCACCGTCAACGGCAAGGTCGACCGGGCCGCGCTGCCCGCCCCCGGACGCGCCGCCCCCGAGCGGGCCGGCCGGCACGTCGAGCCGCGCACCCCTGAGGAGGAGCTGTTCACCGCCGTCTGGACGGAGGTGCTCGGGGTGTCCGGCATCGGCGTCCACGACGACTTCTTCCACCTCGGCGGCGACTCCATCCGGGCCGTCCAGCTGGCCGGCGCGCTGCACGACCGCGGCTGGCAGCTCTCCCTGCGGGACGTCTTCAACGCGCCCACCGTCGCCGCCCTGCTGCCGCTGGCCCGGCCCGTCGAGGCCGACCCCGGCGCCGACCGGCCGTTCGCCCTGATCGACGAGGACGACCGCGCCGAGCTGCCGCCCGGCGTCGTCGACGCCTACCCGATGGTCTCCATGCAGCTGTCGATGGTCTTCCACATGGAGGTCGCCGGCGGCACCGACAGCTACCACAACGTCAACTCCTACCGCTTCGGCGGCGCCCTGGACGAGACCGCGCTGCGCCGCTCCGTCAACGAGGCGATGGCCCGGCACGCCGTGCTGCGCACCGGCCTCGACCTCTCCGGCTACGGCGAACCGCTCCAGCTGGTGCACGGCACGCTGCCCGCCCCGGTCGAGTTCGCCGACCTGCGCGGACGCACCGGGCCGGAGCAGGACGCGGCGATCCGCGCCGTCTTCGAGCACCACCGCGACCGGCCCTTCGACCTCACCGCGCCCCCGCTGTTCCGGATCACCGTGCAGCGGCTCGCCACCGAGGCCTTCCAGCTCACCGTCTCCGAGCACCACGCGATCCTCGACGGCTGGAGCTTCACCTCGCTGCTCACCGAGATCATGGAGCGGCACGCCGTGCTCGCCGCGGACCCGGTCTCCGCGCCCACCCCGCCGCCGCGCACCGCCTTCCGCGACTTCGTGGCCGTCGAACGGGCCGCGGCCGCCGACCCGGACTCGCTCGCCTACTGGCACCGGCGGCTGGACGGCGCCACCGGCCAGCTCTGGCCGGGCAGCGAGGACGTCCACGAGCTGCCGCGCACCGTCGAACGGGTGCTGCCGGACGCCCCCGGACAGCTGCGGGCCGTCGCCGACGCGCTCGCCGTCCCGGTCAAGTCCGTCGCGCTCGCCGCCCATCTGCACGCCCTCGCGCACATCACCGGGCGGCGGCGGGTCACCACCGGACTGGCGATGAACGGCCGGCTGGAGCGGCTCGGCGGCACCGAGGTGTACGGGCTGTTCCTCAACACCGTCCCGCTGGTCGCCGAGCCGGGGGAGGACCTGGCGGCGCTGGTGCGGCACGTCCACCGCGAGGAGCTGGACATGATGCCGCACCGCCGGGTGCCGTTCGCCCGGCTGGCCCGGATGATGGCCGACACCGCGCTCGACAGCCAGTTCGGCTTCCTGCGCTTCCACGCCCTGGGCCGGCTCAGCTCGGCCCGCATCGAGGACGGCCGGATCGGCACCGAGCCCACCTACCGGCACGAGCCGAACAGCTTCACCTTCGGCGCCTCGCTGATCCAGGACCCGGTCACCCAGCGGGTGCTGCTGGCCGTGGACCACCAGCGGGCGCTGGTGGACGACGCCACGGCGGAGGAGTTCATCGACGTCTACGCGGCGGCCCTGGCCCGTCTGGCCGCCGGGGTCTGACGGGGCCCGCCGGGCCCGATCGCGGGCAGCCTTCCGGGCCCGACCCCCGAGCACCGCCGCCGACGACCCCCGCCGCCGAGGCGGAGCACCGCTGTTCCACACCGGCCCTTCCCTCTTCTTCTTCCTTCTTCCTTGACCGAGGAGTACCCCGCCATGACCACCTTCGCGGAGCCGGCCACCGTAGCCCCCTCCACCGTGGACCTGCTGACCCGGCTGCGCGCCGCCGTCGCCGCCCACCCCGACCGGCCCGCCGTGCACGCCGCCGACGGCAGCCTCGACTTCGCCGCCCTGGACCGGCGCACCGCCGCCCTGGCCGCGGCCCTGCGCGCCGCCGGTGTCGGGCGTGGCGACCGGGTCGGCGTCCACCTCGCCCGCACCCTGGACCTGCCGGTCGCCCTGCTCGCCGTCTGGCGGGCGGGTGCCGCGTACGTCCCGCTGGACCCGGCCTACCCGGCCGAGCGGATCGCCTTCATGGCCGCCGACGCCCACCTCGCCGCCGTGGTCAGCGCCGACCCGGCGCCGCCCGTCCCGGCCGGCGTCGCCGTGCTGCGCCCGGACGCCGAGGCGCCCGCGGCCCCGGACACCGTCACCCACCCGCTGGACCCCGCCTACGTCATCTACACCTCCGGCTCCACCGGCCGCCCCAAGGGCGTCGAGGTGCCGTTCGGCACCGTCGCCCGCCTCGCCGCCAACCTGGAGGCGATCGGCGCCCACCGCAGCGAGCCGGCCGTGGTCGCCTGGAACGCCAGCGTCTCCTTCGACGCCTCCGTCCCGCAGTGGATCCGGATCTGCCGCGGCGACACCCTGGTGGTCGTCGACGACGCCCGGCGCGCCGACCCGGCCCGGCTGGCCGAACTGCTCGCCGAGCACGCCGTCACCGACCTCGACCTGACCCCGTCCCACTGGCAGCTGCTGCGCGAGCCGCTGCTCGACCCGAGGAACGGCGCCGGCGTCCCGCGCCTGTTCATGGGCGGCGAGCCGGTCCCCGAGCGCACCTGGCGCGAGCTGGCCGACGGCCGGGTCGAGGCGTTCAACCTGTACGGGCCGACCGAGTGCACCGTGGAGGTGATCGCCGCCCGGATCACCGGCCCCGGCCCGCACCTCGGCGAGCCGATGCCCGGCGTGCGCGTCCACCTGCTGGACGAGCGGCTGGCGCCGGTCACCGGGCCCGGCGCGGTCGGCGAGCTGTACCTGGGCGGGCCGGTCCTCGCGCACGGCTACGCCGGTCAGCCCGGGCTGACCGCCGGGCGCTTCGTCGCCGACCCGTTCGCCCAGGAGCCGGGCGCCCGGATGTACCGCACCGGCGACCAGGCCCGCCGCACCGCCGAAGGCCTGCTGGAGTACGTCGGCCGGGTCGACCGGCAGGTCAAGCTGCGCGGCTTCCGGGTCGAACTCGGCGAGGTGGAGCACGCGGTGGCGGAGCTGGACGGCGTCACCGCCGCCGCCGTGACCGTGCACGAGCCCGCGCCCGGGGACACCCGGCTGGCCGCCTACGTCACCGGCCCCGCGGCCGACCCCGCCACGCTGCTCGCCGCCCTGCGCCGCACCCTGCCCGCGCACCTGGTGCCGGCCACCGTGACCGTGCTGGACGCCCTGCCGCTCACGCCGAACGGCAAGACCGACCACCGCGCGCTGCCCGCGCCCGCCGCCGAGCCGGCCGCGGAGGGCACGGGCGGGGGAGTGGCGGAGCAGGTCGCCGAGGTGTGGCGCACCGTGCTCGGCGTCCCCGAGGTGCTGCCCACCGACGACTTCCTCACCCTCGGCGGCCACTCGCTCGCCGCCCTGCGCGTCGTCCACCTGCTGCGCCGCAAGCTCAACGTCGAACTCCAGCTGCGCCACCTGCTGAACGCCGCCGACCTGGCCGCCTTCACGGTGGCCGTCGAGCAGGCCGCAGCCGCCGGCCCCGCCACCGCCCGCCCCGCCCTCGCCCCCCGCCGCCCGGCCGTCCGATGACCACGACCACCCCGCCGGCCGACCGCACCCTGCTCCCGACCACCCCGGAGCGGGCCGAGGGCGCCGGGATACCGGGCCCCGCCGCTGCCGACCTCGTCCCTGGTCGGGTCGCCTCGTCCGACCAGGAGCCGAGCGCGCGGGTCGGCGCCGGTTCCGTCCCGTCCCGGGGTTCGGCCGAGAGCGCGGGGGCTCGGCTCCCGTCCGCCGCCCCGGCCGAGGCGGCGCGGCCGCCGATCACCCGCCGCCCGCGTCCGGCCGCCGATGCCGTCCCGCCCCGTCCGGCGGCCTCGGTCCGGGCCCCGGCCCCGACCTCGGCCCCGGCCTCGCCGCCCGCCCGGGCCGCTGCTGGCCCGGGGCCCCGTACCGAGGGGGACTGGGCCTCCGACCGGGCCTCCGGTCGGGTCGCTCCGTCCGACCAGGAGCCGAACGCGCGGGTCGGCGCCGGTTCCGTCCCGTCCGCTGCCCAGGCCGAGGCGGCGCGGCCGCCGATCACCCGCCGCCCGCGTCCGGCCGCCGGTGCCGTCCCGCCCCGTCCGGCGGCCTCGGTCCGGGGCCCGGCGCCGACCCCAGCCCCGGCCCCGGCCCTGACCTCAGCCCCGCCGGCCGCCCGGGCCGCCGTCGGGCCGCGGCCCCGGACCGAGGGGGACTGGTTCCTCCTCCCCGCCCCCCAACCGGCCAACCCCGTCCGGCTGTTCTGCTTCCCGCACGCCGGCGGCGACGCGACCGCCTTCACCCCGCTCGCCCGGGCGATCGTGCCCGCCGCCGAGGTCTGGGCGCTGCGGCCGCCGGCCCGGGGCGGCCGCAGTCGCGAGCCGATGCCGGCCGACTTCGACGCCTTGGTCGAGGCCGTCGTCGGGGCGCTCGCCCCGCACCTCGGCGCAGGGCGGCGGGCCGCCTTCTACGGGCAGAGCTTCGGCGCGCTGCTCGCCTACGAGGTGGCCCAGGCGCTGCCCGCCGACCGCCGGCCCGAGCTGGTGGTGGTGGCCGGGGCGCCCGGACCGGACGAGTGGACCGAGCGCGGGACCAAGGACCTCGACGCCGCCGAACTCCTGCGGCTGACCGGGCTGGAGGAGCTGGTCCTGGCCGATCCGGAGCTGGCCGAGCTCGCGCTCGGCGGCATCCGCACCGACCTCGCGGTCAGCGCCACCTACCGGTACCGGCCGCGCGCGCCGATCGGCTCCGCGCTGTACGCGCTGGCCGGCGCCGACGACCCGATGCTCGCCACCACCGACCTCACCGGCTGGGCCGCCCACACCCGGGGCGCCTTCGGCCACCGCGTCCTGCCCGGCGGGCACCTGCTCGCCACCGTCGACCGGCCCGGCCCGGTCGACCTCCTGACCTCCCTCCTGACCCCCCTCCCGGCCGGCCGTCGCCCGGCCGACCCCGCCGCCACCGAGGAGCAGCCGTCATGGTGACCACCACGTCCGTCGACCTGACCGACCCCGCCCTGTGGGCCCGCCCCGACATCCCGGAGCTGGTCGCCGAACTGCGGGCCGAGGCGCCCGTCCACCGCACCGACACCGTCGACGACGGGCCGATCTGGTCGGTGATGACCTACCGCGAGTCCGCCGAGGTGCTGCGCAACGCCGCCGTGTTCAGCTCGGAGTCCGGCTCGCTGCTGGGCGCGGGCGTCGGCAACGTGCCGGTCGGCTCGGGCCGGATGATGGCCCTCACCGACCCGCCCCGGCACCGCGAACTGCGGGCCCCGGCCAACCCGTTCTTCTCCAAGGGCGGGGTGCGCGGCGCCTCCCGGTCGATCGCCGACCGGGCCGCCGAGCTCTTCGACCGGGCCGTCGAACAGGGCGAGGCGGACCTCGTCGACGTGGTCTCGGCGCTGCCGCTGGCCGTCATGTGCGATCTGCTGGACGTGCCGGAGAAGGACCGCGACATGATGGTCCGGGTCTGCGACGTGGCGTTCCTCGGCGCGACCCCGGAGGAACGGCGGGCCGGGCACCAGCAGTTGATCCCCTACCTGCTGCACCAGGTGATGCTGCGGCGCACCGACCCGCGCGACGACCTCATCTCGATGATGGCCACCTACAAGGTGAACGGCCGGCTGCTGCCGGTCGAGGACGTCGTGCTCAACCTGGACAACATCGTGGTCGGCGGCGTGCAGACGGTCCGGCACACCGCCGCGATGGGGCTGCACACCCTGGTCAGCCGGCCCGACCTGTGGCGGCGGCTGCAGCGCGGCGAGGTGTCCATGGACTCCGCCGTCGACGAACTGCTGCGCTGGACCTCGGTCGGGCTGCACACGCTGCGCACCGCCACCCGGGACATCGAGCTGGCGGGCCGCCGGATCCGCCGCGGCGACCGGGTCGCGGTCTGGGTGTGGTCGGCCAACCGCGACCCGGAGGCCTTCGAGGCGCCCGAGGAGATCCGCCTCGACCGCTCGCCCAACAAGCACCTGGCGCTCGGCCTGGGCGCCCACTACTGCATCGGCGCGCCGCTGGCGAAGACCGAGCTGAGCGCGCTGTTCACGGCGGCGCTGGAGAAGGCGTCGGCGATCGAGCCGACCGGTCCGGTGGAGTACAACCGCTCGATCATCAACTTCGGCCTGGACCGCTTCCCGGTCCGGCTGACCCCCCGTTGAAGCCCTCACCCGAACCCACCCCGCTCCACCTCGCACCACCCCCGTGCGCCGAGGCCCGCGCAGGAGGACGGCAGTCCAGGAACTGCCGCTCACCTGCCGGGCCTTGTGCCGCTTCCGGGCCCGGCGCGCGCCTACCTTCGAATCACACCGCACCGCCCCACCAGCGACCACCACCTCACCGAGGAGACCACCGTGAGCAACCCGTTCGAGGACGACAGCGCCGGCTACCTCGTCCTGGTCAACGACGAGAACCAGCACTCGCTCTGGCCGGTCTGGATCGACGTGCCGGCCGGCTGGACCACCGTCCACGGCGAGGCCCCCCGCCAGGAGTGCCTGGACTGGATCGAGGCCAACTGGACCGACATCCGCCCGGCCTCGCTGGTCGCCGGCCTCGACCGCCGGTGAGCGCCGCCATGGTCACCTGGGAGCTGAACCCCGGCCGTCCGGCCCTCGCCCGCGTGCCGGCCGTCGCCGACCTCGCCGAGGGCACCGCCTGGCTGCGCGCGCACGAGGCCGAGCTGACCGCCGCGCTGCACGAGCACGGCACGATCTTCCTGCGCGGCCTGCCGGTCGCCGCCACCGAGGACGTCGCCGCCGTGCGCGACGTGCTGATCCCCGAGCCCACCCCGTACCGGGAGAAGGCCACCCCGCGCAGCGACTTCGGCAACGGCGTCTTCTCGTCGACCGACCTGCCGCCCGCGCAGTCGATCCGGATGCACAACGAGAACAGCTACACGCTGACCTTCCCCGGCCGGCTGCTCTTCGCCTGCCTGATCGCCCCGGAGGCCGGCGGCGCCACCCCGACCGCCGACGTGCGCAAGGTCCTCGCCGCCCTGCCGCCGCACCTGGCGGAGCGCGGCCGGACCTCCGGCTGGACGCTCGACCGCAGCTACTCGGACTTCGTCTCGCTCGACTGGCGGACCGCCTTCGCCACCGAGGACCGCGCCGAGGTCGAGCGCTACTGCCGGGAGAACGGCATCTCCTGGGAGTGGACGGCGGACGGCAACCTGCGCACCAGCCAGCTGCGGCCGGCCACCATCCACCACCCGCACACCGGCGAGGAGGCCTGGTTCAACCACCTGGCCTTCTGGAGCGAGTGGTCGCTGGACCCGGACATCCGGGAGGCCATGGTCGAGGAGTTCGGCCCGGACGGCCTGCCGTTCAACACCGGCTTCGGCGACGGCGAACCGCTCACCCGCGAGGACGTCGACGCGCTGAACGCCGCCTACGAGGCGGCCACCGTCCGGGAGGCCTGGCAGGTCGGCGACGTGATGCTGGTCGACAACGTGCTCTGCGCGCACGGCCGCGACCCGTACCGCGGCGACCGGAGGATCGCCGTCGCGATGGGCCGCCCGGTCGACGTCCTCGACTGCCGCCCCTCGGTCCTGCCGACCACCGCCGTCGCCGCGTGACGGCGCCGCCCACCCGCCCGTGACGTGAGCAGAGGAAGCACCGTGATCCCGGTTTCGTACGCACAACAGCGTCTGTGGCTGATCGACCAGATCGAAGGGCCGACCGCGCTCTACAACCTGCCGTTCGCGGTCCGCCTGCGCGGCCCGCTCGACACCGCCGCGCTGCGTGCCGCGACGGCGGACGTGGTCGCCCGGCACGAGGCCCTGCGCACGGTGTTCCCGGTGGACGAGGAGGGCGTGCCGGTGCAGCACATCCTGCCGTCGGCGGAGGCGTCGATCGCCTCCGCGACGGTGGAGTGCGCACCGGCCGGCTACCCGGGCCTACGGGACGCGGAAGCCGCCCACACCTTCGACCTGAGCGCCGAACTCCCCATCCGGGTCACGGTCTTCTCGCTCACTCCGACCGACGGAGCCGCCCCCGAGCACGTGCTGCTCGTGGTGCTCCACCACATCGCCGGCGACGGCTGGTCACTCGGCCCGCTGCTGCGCGACCTCGCCACCGCCTACACCGCCCGGCTCTCGGCAGCCGAGCCGCGGTGGGAGCCGCTGCCGGTCCAGTACGCCGACTACGCGCTGTGGCAGCGCGAGCTGCTCGGCGAAGAGTCCGACCCGTACAGCCTGATGAGCCGCCAACTCGACCACTGGAGAGGGGTCCTGGCCGATCTGCCGGAGGAGCTGGAGCTGCCGGCGGACCGCCCCCGGCCGCCCGCGCCCACGGGGGCCGCCGACGCCGTCCCGTTCACCTTCGCGCCCGAGCTGCACGCCGCGCTGGCCGAGCTGGCCCGCGGCCGGCGCGCCACCCTGTTCGCGGTGCTCCAGGCGGGCCTCGCCGCGCTGTTCACCCGGCTCGGCGCCGGCACCGACATCCCGCTCGGCACCGGGGTGGCCGGCCGCTCCGACGAGGCGCTGAGCGATCTGGTCGGCTTCTTCGTCAACACCCTGGTGCTGCGCACCGACACGTCCGGCGACCCGTCCTTCGACGAACTCCTCGGCCGCGTCCGGGAATCCCAGCTGGACGCCTTCGCCCACCAGGACGTGCCGTTCGAGCGGCTGGTCGAGGAGGTCAACCCGGCCCGCGCGCTCGGCCGCCACCCGCTGTTCCAGACCCTGCTGGTGCTCCAGAACCACGAGGAGGGCGAACTCGGCCTGCCTGGGCTGGAGTCGGCCCCCGAGCCGCTCGGCCTGCGGGTCGCCAAGTTCGACCTCAACATCGGCGTCACCGAGCGGCACGGCCCGGACGGCGCCCCGGCCGGACTGGAGGGCTCGGTCGAGTACGCGGCCGACCTGTACGACCGCGCCACCGTCACCACCCTGGTCGAGCGGCTCGGCCGGCTGCTCGCCGCCGCGGCCGCCGACCCGCGGGCTCCGATCGGCACCCTGGACATCCTCGCCCCCGAGGAGCGCGCCCGGCTCGCCGAGGAGTGGAACGCCACCGCCGCGCCGGTCCGCACCGGCTCGCTGCCCGCCCTGTTCGAGGCCCAGGCCGCCCGCACCCCGGACGCGGCCGCCCTCGCCCACGACGGCGGCGAGGTCACGTACGCCGAGCTCAACGCCCGCGCCAACCGCCTCGCCCACCACCTGATCGCCGCGGGCGTCGGCCCCGAGTCCCCGGTCGCGCTGCTGATGGAGCGCTCGGTGGACCTGGTGGTCGCCACCCTCGCGGTGCTCAAGGCCGGCGGCTGCTACGTGCCGATGCACGCGAGCCTGCCGCCCGAGCGGATGACCGCGCTGCTCGCCGACACCGCCGCACCGGTGCTGCTCACCGACCGCGCCGAGCCCGGCTTCGCGCACACCGCCACCGTGGTCCGGCCCGGCGACGGGGCGCACCGGCCCGACCACGACCCCGCGCTGCCCGTCCACCCGGACCGGCTCGCCTACGTGATGTTCACCTCCGGCTCCACCGGCACCCCCAAGGGCGTCGCGGTGCGCCACCGCGACGTCGTCGACCTCGCCGACGACCGCCGCTGGCGCGACGGCCGGCACGAGCGGATCCTGCTGCACTCCCCGCACGCCTTCGACGCCGCCACCTACGAGCTGTGGGCGCCGCTGCTGCACGGCGGCACGGTCGTCGTCGCCCCGCCCGGCACCCTGGACGCCACCGCCCTGCACGCCCTCGCCACCCGGCACCGGGTCACCGCGGTCTTCCTCACCAAGGCCCTGTTCGACCTGGTCGCCGAGCAGGCCCCGGAGACCTTCCGCGCCCTGCGGACGGTCTGCACCGGCGGCGAGGCCGCCTCCGGCACGCTGCTGCGCCGGGTCCTCGACCACTGCCCGGACCTGCTGCTCGCCCACGTCTACGGGCCCACCGAGGCCACCACCTTCGCCACCCACCACCCCCTGCTGCCCGCCGACCTGGACGGCGCCCGGGCGCCGATCGGCCTGCCGCTGGACAACATGCGCGCCCACGTCCTGGACGCCCGGCTCCAGCCGGTGCCGCCCGGCGTGCCCGGTGAGCTGTACGTCGCCGGGGCGGGCCTGGCCCGCGGCTACTGGCGGCGGGCCGCGCTGACCGCCGAGCGCTTCGTCGCCGACCCGTACGACACCGGCGGCGGGCGCATGTACCGCACCGGCGACCTGGTACGCCGCCGCGCCGACGGCGCGATCGAGTTCCTCGGCCGGATCGACGGCCAGGTCAAGCTGCGCGGCTTCCGGATCGAGCTCGGCGAGATCGAGGCCGTGCTCTCCCGCCACCCCGCCGTCCGCCAGGTCATCGTCGTCCCCCGCGAGGACCGCCCCGGCGACACCCGGCTGATCGGCTACTGCGCGGTCCTCGACACCGCCGAAGGACCCGAACTCGCCGCCGAGCTGAAGCGGTTCGCCGCCGGGACGCTGCCCGGCTACATGGTCCCGTCGGCCGTCGTGGTGCTGCCCGCGCTGCCGCTGAACGCCAACGGCAAGGTCGACCGGCGCGCCCTGCCGGCCCCCGAGCTCGGCACCGACGGCGACGGCCGCGCCCCGCGCGACGAGCGCGAGCGGGCCCTGTGCGCGCTGTTCGGCGAGATCCTCGGCATCGACGGCATCACCATCGACGACGACTTCTTCGCCCTCGGCGGCCACTCGCTGCTCGCCACCCGCCTGGTCGGCCGGGCGCGCACCGAGCTCGGCGCCGAACTCGCCATCGGCGACCTCTTCCAGGCCCCGACCGTCGCCGCCCTCGCCGCCCGGATCGCCGGCGCCCCGGCCCGCCCCGCGCTGCGCCCCGAGCCGCGCCCCGAGCACCTGCCGGTCTCCTTCGCCCAGCGCCGCCTCTGGTTCCTGGGCAAGGCCGAGGGCCCCGGCGCCACCTACAACGTCACCCTCGCGCTGCGGCTGACCGGCCCGCTGGACGCCGCCGCCCTGGAAGCCGCCCTCGGCGACGTCGCCGCCCGCCACGAGTCCCTGCGCACCGTCTTCACCGAGCACGACGGGGTGCCCCACCAGCGGGTGCTGGCCGCACCGCCCGCGCCGCTGCTCACCGTCACCGACCGCCCCGCGCAGGACCTCGTCCACCACACCTTCGACCTGGCGGCGGACGTCCCGCTGCACGCCTACCTGCGCCCCGAGGGCCCAGAGGAGCACGTCCTCACCCTGGTGATGCACCACATCGCCAGCGACGGCTGGTCGCTGCGCCCGCTGTTCCGCGACCTCGCCGAGGCCTACACCGCCCGCCGGGCCGGCGCCGCGCCGCGGTGGGAGCCGCTGCCCGTCCAGTACGCCGACTACACCCTCTGGCAGCACCGGCTGCTCGGCGCGGACACCGACCAGGGCTCGCTGCTCGGCGCCCAGCTCGCCCACTGGCGCGAGGCCCTGGCCGGCCTGCCCGACGAGCTGCCGCTGCCGCTGGACCGCCCGCGCCCGCCGGTGCCGACCCACCGCGGCGACGTCGTCGAGCTGGAGCTCGACGCCGCCCTGCACGCCCGGCTCGCCGCGCTGGCCGCCGAGCACGGCGCCACCCTGTTCATGGTCCTCCAGGCCGCCTACGCCGCCCTGCTGCACCGCTTCGGCGCCGGGGACGACCTGCCGATCGGCACCCCGCTGGCCGGGCGCCTCGACACCGCCCTCGACGAGCTGGTCGGCTTCTTCGCCAACACCCTGGTGCTGCGCACCGACCTCGGCGGCGCGCCCACCTTCGCCGAGCTGCTGGGCCGGGTCCGGGAGGCCGACCTGGCCGCCTACGCCCACCAGGACGTGCCGTTCGAGCGCCTGGTCGAGGAGCTGAACCCGGCCCGCACGCTGGCCCGGCACCCGCTGTTCCAGGTGATGATCGCCTTCGACAACACGGCCTTCGACAGCACGGCCGGCGGCGCCCCCGCCTTCCCCGGCACCCGCACCGCCTACGAGCCGCTCGGCCTGCCCAGCACCGCCTTCGACCTCACCCTCAACCTCTCCGAGCGCCACCACCCGGACGGCGGTCCGGCCGGGCTCTCCGGCGGCCTGGAGTTCGCCGTCGACCTCTTCGAGCGGGCCACCGCCGAGCGGCTCGCCGAGGCCCTCGTCCAGCTGCTGGCCCAGGCCGCCGAGCAGCCGCACCGCCCCGTCGCCGAGCTGGACGTGCTCGGCCCGGCCGGGTACGCCGCGCTCGACCGCTGGCACGACACCGCCCGCCCCGGCGGCGAGGCCCTCGTCCCGGCCGCGTTCGCCGCCCAGGCCGCCGCCACCCCGGACGCCACCGCCCTGGTCTTCGGCGAACTGCGGCTGAGCTTCGCCGAGCTGAACGCCCGCGCCAACCGGCTCGCCCACGGCCTGGAGGGCGCCGGTATCGGCCCGGAGTCGCTGGTCGCGCTGGCCGTGCCCCGCTCCGCCGAGTCGATCGTCGCCCTGCTCGCCGTGCTCAAGGCCGGCGCCGCCTACCTGCCGCTGGACTCCGACTACCCGCGCGACCGGCTCGCCCACATGCTGGCCGACGCCCGCCCGGCGGCCGTGCTCTCCACCGATGCCTGGCCGCTGCCCGAGGTGCTGGCCGGCCTGACCGTACTGCCCGCCGACGCCGCCGCCTGGGCGGAGCTGCCCGCCGACGAGCCGGAGGCGGCGGTCGGGCCCGAGCACGCCGCCTACGTCATCTACACCTCGGGTTCCACCGGCCGCCCCAAGGGCGTGGTGGTCCGCCACGGCGGCCTCGCCAACCTGCTGGCCTTCCACCGCGCCGAAACCCTCGGGCCCGCTCAACAGGCCCACCCCGGGCGGCGGTTCACCTTCGCCGCGACCGCCTCGCTCTCCTTCGACACCTCGCTGGAGGCGATCCTCTGGATGGTCGCCGGCCAGGAGCTCCACCTGCTCGACGACGACCTGCGCCGCGACGCCGCCGCGATCGTCGGGTACCTCGCCCGCACCGGTGCCGACACCCTCGACGTCACCCCGGCGCTGGCCGAGCGGCTGGTCGAGGAGGGCCTGCTCGGCACCTGCCCGCCCGCCGTGCTGATGATCGGCGGCGAGGCCTGCGGCCAGCAGCTGTGGACCACCCTCGGCGCCGCCCCCGACACCGTCGTGCTCAACCTGTACGGGCCCACCGAGTGCACCGTCGACGCCCTGCACCACCGCCTGGGCACCACCGAGGCCCGCCCGGTGATCGGCCGTCCGCTGCCCAACCTGCGCGCCCACCTGCTGGACGCGCGGCTGCGGCCGGTGCCGGTCGGCGTGCCCGGCGAGCTGTACCTGAGCGGCACCGGCCTGGCCCGCGGCTACCTGGGCCGTCCGGCGCTCACCGCCGAGCGCTTCGTCGCCGACCCGTACGACACCGGCGCCCGGATGTACCGCACCGGCGACCTCGCCCGGCGTCGGGCCGACGGCACGGTGGAGTTCCTCGGCCGCACCGACCACCAGGTGAAGGTACGCGGCTTCCGGATCGAGCTCGGCGAGATCGAGGCCGTCCTGACCGCCCACCCCGAGGTGGTGCAGGCCGCCGTGCTGCCCCACCAGGACGGCACCGTCGGCACCCGGCTGGTCGCCCACCTGGCCGTCGCCGCCGGCGCCGACCCGGCCGCGCTCGACCTCGCCGCGGTGCGCGCCCACGCCGCCGCCGCGCTGCCCGACTACATGGTCCCGGCGGCGTTCACCGCCCTGGCCGCGCTGCCGCTCAACGTCAACGGCAAGCTCGACCGGGCCGCCCTGCCCGCCCCCGACTTCAGCGCGGCCGCCGGCGCCGGCCGGGCCGCCCGCACCCCGCGCGAGGAGATCCTCTGCGGCCTGTTCGGCGAGGTCCTCGGCGTGCCGGAGGTCTCGATCGACGACGACTTCTTCGCCCTCGGCGGCCACTCGCTGCTCGCCACCCGGCTGCTCAGCCGGGTCCGCGCCACCCTCGGCGCCGAACTCGGCATCCGGGACGTCTTCGAGGCCCCGACCGTCGCCGGACTCGTGGAGCGCCTCGACGGCGCCGACGCCCGCCCCGCGCTGACCGCCGGTCCGCGCCCCGAGCGGCTGCCGCTCTCCTTCGCCCAGCAGCGGCTCTGGCTGATCGACCGGATGGAGGGCCCCAGCGCGCTCTACAACATGCCGCTCGCGCTGCGGCTGACCGGCGAGCTCGACCGCGCCGCGCTCACCGCCGCGCTCGGCGACCTCGCCGAGCGGCACGAGAGCCTGCGCACCGTGATCGCCGAGCACGAGGGCGAGCCCTACCAGCGGATCCTCACCGGGGCCGCGGTGGCCGTCGAACTCCTCGACTGCACGGCGGAGTCCGTCGACGCCGAGGTGGAGCGCGCGGCCCGCCGCCCCTTCGACCTGGCCGTCGAACCGCCGGTCCGGGCCACCCTGCTCCGGGTCGCCGCGGACGAGCACGTCCTGGTGGTCGCGCTGCACCACATCGTCGGCGACGGCTGGTCGATGGGCCCGCTGCTGCGCGACCTCGCCGAGGCCTACACCCTGCGCCTCGGCGGCGAGCGGCCGGTCCTCGAACCGCTCGCCGTCCAGTACGCCGACTACGCGCTCTGGCAGCGCGAGCTGCTCGGCGACGAGGCCGACCCGCGGAGCCCGGCCGCCCGCCAGCTCGCCCACTGGCGCGAGACCCTGGCCGGCCTGCCGGAGGAGATCGCGCTGCCCGTGGACCGCCCGCGCGGCGCCCGCGCCGGGCACCGCGGCGACCGGGTCGCCCTGCCGATCGACGCCGAACTGCACGGCCGGCTGGCCGCGTTGTCCCGCGAGCACCGGGTCACCCTGTTCATGACCTGCCAGGCGGCGCTGGCCGCGCTGCTGACCCGGCTCGGCGCCGGTACCGACGTGCCGATCGGCTCGGTGGTCGCCGGCCGCTCGGACGAGGCGCTGGACGACCTGGTCGGCTTCTTCGTCAACACCCTGGTGCTGCGCACCGACACGTCCGGCGACCCGGCCTTCACCGAACTCCTCGGCCGGGTACGGGAGACCGGTCTCGGCGCCTACGCCCACCAGGACGTGCCGTTCGAGCGGCTGGTGGAGGAGCTGAACCCGGCCCGCTCGCTGGCCCGGCACCCGCTGTTCCAGGTCGCGATGGTCCTCCAGTCCACCGGCGAGGGCACGCTGGAGCTGCCCGGCCTGGCGGTCGAGGCCCTGCCCTCCGACACCGGGGTCGCCAAGTTCGACCTCAACGTCACCCTGGAGGAGTTCTTCGCCCCGGACGGCGCCCCCGCCGGTATGGACTGCGCGATCGACTACGCCACCGACCTGTTCGACCGGGAGACGGTGGAGGCGATCGCCGCCCGCTTCGGCCGGCTGCTGGCCGCCGTGGTCGCGGACCCGGATCGGCCGATCGGCCGGGCCGAGCTGTTGGACGGGCGCGAGCGCGCCGAACTCCTCGCCCCCGCCGCCCCGCTGCCGGCCGACGTCCCGCTCGTCCCCGCCGCCTTCGCCGCGCAGGCGGCGGCCACCCCCGGGGCCACCGCCCTGGTCTTCGGCGAACTGCGGCTGGACTACGCCGAACTGGACGCCCGGGCCAACCGCCTCGCCCACGGCCTGCTGGCCGCCGGCATCGGCCCGGAGTCCGTGGTCGCGCTCGCCCTGCCCCGCTCGGCGGAGACCGTCGTCTCCCAACTCGCCGTACTCAAGGCCGGTGCGGCCTTCCTGCCGCTGGACGCCGAGTACCCGCGCGAGCGCACCGCCCACATGCTCGCCGACGCCCGCCCGGCGGCCGTGCTCACCGCCGAGGGCTGGCCGCTGCCCGAGGTCCTCGACGGCCTGACCGTGCTGTCCGCCGACGCCGGGGCCTGGGCCGACCGGCCCGCCGAGGCCCCGGCCGTCCTCCCCGACCCGGGCCACGCCGCCTACGTCATCTACACCTCCGGCTCCACCGGCCTGCCCAAGGGCGTGGTGGTGACCCACGGTTCGATCGCCGCGCTGCTGGCCCACCACCGCGCGGAGACCTTCGGCGAGGCCGAGCGGGCGCACGGCCGGCTGCGGGCCGCGCTGACCGCCTCGCTCTGCTTCGACGCCTCCTGGGACAGCCTGCTCTGGATGGTCGCCGGCCATGAGCTGCACCTGATCGGCGACGAGCTGCGCCGCGACGCCGCCGCCCTCGTCCGCTACGTCCACGGCGAAGCCGTCGGCGTCGTCAACGTCACCCCGAGCTACGCCGAACAGCTGCTCGCCGAGGGCCTGTTGGACGGAGATACGGCCCCGAAGGTGCTGCTGCTCGGCGGCGAGGCGGTCGGCCGGGCCCTGTGGACCAGGCTGCGCGAGGCGGCCCCGCGCACCACCGCCCGCAACCTGTACGGCCCCACCGAGGCCACCGTCGACACCCTCACCCACCCCTTCGCGGCCACCGACCGCCCGTCCCTGGGCCGGGCCGTGCTCGGCACCCGGGCCTACGTCCTCGACGAGCACCTGAACCCCGTTCCGCCCGGCGTGCCCGGCGAGCTCTACCTGTCGGGCCGCAGCCTGGCCCGCGGCTACCTCGGCCGTCCGGCGCTGACCGCCGAGCGCTTCGTCGCCGACCCGTTCACCCCCGGCGCCCGGATGTACCGCACCGGCGACCTGGTCCGGCGCGACCGCGAGGGCGGACTCGACTACCTCGGCCGTACCGACCACCAGGTCAAGGTGCGCGGCTTCCGGATCGAACTCGGAGAGATCGAGCAGGTGCTGGCCCGCCACACGGCCGTCCGACAGGCCGTGGTCACCCTGCACGAGGGTGCCGACGGGGACCGCCGACTGGTCGCCCACTGCGCCACCACCGCCGAGCCGGGCGTCGAACTCGCCCTGGAGCTGCGCCGGTTCGCCGCCGAGTCACTGCCCGCCCACATGGTCCCGGCCGCCGTCGTCCCGCTCGCCGCCCTCCCGCTGACCGGCAGCGGAAAGGTCGACCGGCGGGCCCTGCCCGCCCCCGACTTCACCCTCTTCACCGGCGGCCGCACGGCCCGTACGGCCCGCGAGGAGATCCTCTGCGGTCTGTACGGCGAGGTCCTCGGAGTCGACCGGGTCTCGATCGACGACGACTTCTTCGCGCTCGGCGGCCACTCGCTGCTGGCCATGAAGCTGGCCGGCCGGGTCCGCGCGACCCTCGGCGCCGAACTCGGCATCCGGGACGTCTTCGAGGCCCCGACCGTCGCCGGACTCGCCCAGCGCCTGGACGGCGGCGCCGAGGCCCGGCCCGCGCTGACCGCCGGTCCGCGCCCCGAGCGGCTGCCGCTCTCCTCCGCCCAGCGCCGGCTCTGGCTGATCGACCGGATGGAGGGCCGCAGCGCCCTCTACAACCTGCCGCTCGCCCTGCGGATCGGCGGCCCGCTCGACCCCGCGGTGCTGGCCGCCGCGCTGGCCGAGGTGGTCGCCCGGCACGAGAGCCTGCGCACCGTCATCGCCGAGCAGGACGGCGAGCCGTACCAGCGGATCGTCCCGGCCGACCGGGCCCGCGTCCCCTTCGAGTACCGCACCGACCCGCCGGCCGACCCGGCGGCCGCCGTGGCCGGGTACGCGGAGCTGCCCTTCGACCTCGCCGCCGACCTGCCGATCCGCGCCCACCTCCTCCCGGCGGGCGACGGCACCGACGACCACCTGCTGGTCCTCGTCCTGCACCACATCGCCGGCGACGGCCGGTCGATGGAGCCGCTGCTGGGCGACCTCGCCGCCGCCTACGCCGCGCACCGCGACGGCACCGCGCCCGGTTGGCGCCCGCTCGCCGTCCAGTACGCCGACTACGCGCTCTGGCAGCGCGAGCTGCTCGGCGACGAGGCCGACCCGCAGAGCCCGGCCGCCCGCCAGCTCGCCCACTGGCGCGAGACCCTGGCCGGCCTGCCGGAGGAGATCGCGCTGCCCGCCGACCGCCCCCGGCGCGCCGACAGCGGCCACCGCGGCGACCGCGTCGTCCTGCCGCTCGGCGCCGAACTCCACCGCGGCCTCGTCCGGTTGGCGCGCGAGCACCGGGTGACGATGTTCATGACCCTGCAGGCCGGGCTGGCCGCGCTGCTGACCCGGCTCGGTGCCGGTACCGACGTGC